>CAYNYM010000084.1:0-9760 GCA_964401325.1 uncultured Desulfobacteraceae bacterium
CCCCCTTTTCCTCCGCCTATGGGAAATATGTGAGGCATAAAGACCTGTTTCTTCGGGATAGAGTCGCTCTAAATCGGACTGTCAATAATTTCCAGCCCCACCAGATAGTGGCCCCTTAATCTACCCTGATCATTTTTCGTAATGTGTCGAATGGCCGTATCCAAAAAATCGGAGGGGTAGGGGGATTCAGGGGAGTAGTATTTCACCCTCAACGTATCCCCGACTTTGAGACACGTCAGGATATCCGAATCTTCCTTGACCAGGACCGCCATGGATGAAGGGGCAACATTTATGATTTTGAACTGATAGGGGATCGCAAGGTCGTCAATGGCAAATTCAGCGCTATAGTATTGCTCGACCTTTTTTCTCTGCTCGTTTCTTCTCTCCGAGAGCCGGTTGGATACCGAGTGCTGTTCCATGCCCCTCCCCTCGTTGATCAGCTTTTGTGAAGGATGGATGATCCATTCCATTGCCGGAAGCCCTTGCCTCACCAGCGGGTGTGTCAAGATCCTAATTAGGCAAATTACAAATAATCATACATACATAGCTATATTTGTCAATTATTTTTTTATAAATTAGCTCAAATATATATAATTATAATACATATTGAGTGCAAATTATAATTCTCACACCATATATTGTATTTTATCTTTCATTACCTGAATTCCGAATAATGCCTTGATGGGGGATTGGAGGCGGTCGACAAAAATGTCATAAGGCCCCTTGGTTGAGGTGTGTGGGCTTTCGGTTAGACTTGGAAGGATCATTTCTCAAAGGGGTTTAGGGCAGGTACAAGCACCAAATCTCTGCGACAAAAGGATAAGAAAAAAGGGCGAGAGAAGATCTTCTCCCGCCCTCAAGAAAAAGATGGAGGACCTATGCTTCAGCTCCCTCCCCGTCTTTACTCTTCTTTTTCCCTTGTTTTTCCCGTTTTTTTTGTTGACGTTTGCTGACGCCTGTTTCCTCTGTGGCCTTCTTTTGTTTCTTGCCCTTTTCTGCCTTGGGCAAAACAGCGCTTTCTGCCTTGGCTTTTGCCATTTCCTCCAGTTTCTGCTCTCTCTCGGCGATTACCCTAAGTCTGGCATTTGTCTTTCGCAGTTCGGCTCTCAACATTTTCACCAATGCATCCTTGGTGATGCGCTCCGTTTCACAACCCATTTCAGCCAACTTGGACAGGCGTTCATTCAATTTTGTCTCCAGATCGGCCTTTTGATCAAGTCTTGATTCTCTGGTCTTGGACGGCATTTCTTTCTCCTTTCTTTATGGACCCGCAAATGACCACCCTTTCCCCCCAAATCATAAATCCGGCAAAGGGTATCCGCATCGGGATATTCAGCTGGTTTATTTGCAAAATTTCAGGATAATACGAAATATGGCTTTGTTTTTCAATATGATTTTTATATGATGCCGATAATTTTCAAAGACAAGGAGATGGTCCTATGAATTCACATACCCCGACTCGGGAAGAGGCGTACCGACTTCTAACAGAATACAACAAGAGTGAACGCCTCATCAAGCATGCCCTGGCCGTTGAGGGTGTGATGCGTTATTTTGCACGAAAACGCGGAGAGGATGAGGAGAGGTGGGGCGTCATCGGTCTGATTCATGATCTGGACTATGAACAGTATCCCGATGAGCATTGCAAAAAAACCGCGGAAATCCTTGAGGCAAACCACTGGCCCGAAGATGACATCCGGGCTGTTGTGAGCCACGGATGGGGGCTTTGTTCGGATGTCGAGCCCTTGACCGAAATGGAAAAGGCCCTCTACGCCATAGACGAACTTACCGGCCTGATTGCGGCCGCCGCCCTGATACGCCCCACCAAGAGCGTCTTGGATATAAAAACCAAGTCGGTCAAAAAGAAATGGAAAGATAAAAGGTTCGCAGCCGGCGTCGACAGGTCCGTTATCGAAAAGGGGGCCGAAATGCTCGGCATGGAACTGGGCGATCTGATCACGGATGCCATTGCGGGCATGAGAGAGGTCGCACAGGAAATCGGATTGCAAGGGGTATAACCTCATCGGGATTGCGGGCCTTGCTAAAGTCTTCATCGGGGTTGCCCGGAGCATGACGATATCAATGAAGGAATAAACGATGAACGGATCTCATATCCTTTACAAGGTGGAAGGACATACGGGTGTCATAACGATCAACCGCCCGGAAGCGAAAAACGCCTTTAGCCCTGAAATGATCCATTCTTGGCAAAAGGCATTGGAAGAGGCAAAAAAGGATGACCAAATACGGGTCATAGTGATCACCGGGGAAGGGGACACCTTTTGCTCCGGAGGGGATATCCGGGATATGGTGGAGGGAAGGCTCCGTTCCTGGGGCATGAAAAATTTTCTCTGGGAAGGCGTACACCGCATCATTCTCACCCTGGAGGATTTGGACAAACCCGTAATAGCAGCCATTAATGGGGCGGCAATGGGTGCAGGGTTGGATATGGCTATCATGTGTGACCTCAGGATATGCTCGGACAGGGCCAAACTGGCGGAATCCTATATCCTGATGGGCCTGGTCCCGGGAGACGGCGGCGCCTATTTCCTGCCAAGGCTGGTGGGCCTGGCCAAGGCCCTTGAGCTGTTTTTGACCGGAGATGTGCTGACACCCCGGGAGGCCCAGGAAATGGGTCTTGTCAATCGCGTGGTACCCCATGAGCGGCTCTTGGAAGAGACCATGCTCCTTGCCGAAAAAATAGGAAGCAGACCGCCGCTCGCCGTTCGAATGATGAAAAGAGCGGTTTATCAGGCCCAGAAGAGTGACCTGAGATCCCACCTGGACTACATCTCCTCTCACATCTCGCTCTTGTCGGAAACAGCCGATCACCGGGAAGCGGCAAAGGCCTTTCTGGAAAAAAGACGTCCGGTCTTTTCCGGATCCTGACCTCCATCGTGACACCCAACCCTCGGTTTGTTGCAAATTTTCAGGGAAAATGGTGTCTGACCGGGGAACATGAGGAAAACAGCATCCTGCCGATTTTTCTTGACCATTGAAGATGAAACGGCGTATAAAGCCCACATGTTGAAACCTTTTCATCGACGGGGATGCTGATTCAAGCAAGTCAGTAGTGTCTCCGCTTTTTTGTGTTTTAGGCCAACCTTTTCATACGATACCTGGACCCGGCAAAGGGACAGGAGAGACAGGGGTATTTTGAGCCGAGATGATCTTATAGAACTGGAAGGACGCGTTACCAGGATTCTGGGCCGTGGAAATGTGGAGATTGAGTGCGAGAACAAGGTCATTGTCCGCGGCGTGCTTTCCGGAAGGATGAAGAAAAACAGAATCAGGGTCATCAAAGGCGACCGGGTCAAGGTGAATGTCTCCCCCTATGATACTTCACATGGGATTATTACCTACCGCTTCAAATAGCAACAAGAAACGAGATAGCTTCCACCTGGGGCCGATTCAGGTCACGGGGAAGAATGCGTATATCTGCGCCCGTCATGTTTGTCTCCGGCAATTTGATGCACTTGAAAAGGGCTTAGGGAGAAAGGTCAGGACACTGGGGAAAGAAAATATGACAGACAACAGAAAAGGCAAGGTGGTTTCCTTCAAGAAATGGTTGGAAATGCGGGCCCTGGCACAGACTATCAAATCGAGCATGGTCTATCAGTCCTTTCTGGAAGATGCAAACTCGATAACGACTCAGGATGACAAAGACTATTTTGGTCTCGTTTACAGCATTCCGGGTGAAGATCCGCCCGATCATGTGCACCCCCTCGACTTGGAGCAAAATCAAGTATTCATGATGATAGATCTCGACGAAGACGGCGATCTTTTTTCCCATGGCGGAAGAGGTGTCGAACGCTATGAAATCCATGATATGGTCACGGACGACGTGCACGTGATGTATCGTGTTCCCTACAGAACCACAAATCTCAAGGCGGTGACAAGAAAGCCGAAACCCCGGCAGGAATAGGGCGGAAGGGGCCTGCCCCGTGCAGCCTGAAGAGAACAATGACCGCTGGCATTGAATAGAATGCTGCTTGATCATCGCTCGTGCCGGTTGCGATGCCTTGGATTTTACCCTCAAAGTCGCCGGGTTGATCTTCCCCGCCACCCCCATTCAGTAAAAGGTATCTATTCTCAGCCCATGTCCCTGAGCTGTGCCCCCCTGCATCTTGAAAATGACGACCTGTGAACCTTAGGGATTTTGTCTCGATTCCCTTTTCAAAGACGACATCACCCCTTCAACGGAGAAAGCCACATGCCAAGACACTACGGAAGAAAAACGGCTGAAAAATCATGGGCGGCGCCCGTGAAGGTCGTCTTGCATCAGTGGAAACAGATGCTCTGGAACCTTGGGCTCATGGCCCTTGGAAGTGTCCTTTGCGCGATCGCTATCAACGGCATTCTGGTCCCCCAAAGATTCCTGAGTGGAGGTTTTGCCGGGCTCATGTTGATTCTCCATTACCTGTTCCCCTGGACGCCGACCGGCGGCCTCTTTTTTATTTTGAACGTGCCGGTTTTTGCCCTGGGCTGGAAATTCGTGGGGAAGCGTTTTTTTCTTTACAGCCTGGCGGGCATGACGATCTTCTCAACCGCCCTGCAATACGTCCGGATACATCCACCGGTCAGTGATCCGATCCTGAGCGCACTGCTGGCAGGCATTCTGACAGGAATCGGCGCGGGGATCATCCTGAGATCCATGGGGTCCTCGGGGGGCACGGATATCTTGTCCGTGATCCTGATGGAGCGGTTATCCATACGCCTGGGCACGACCATCCTGGCCTTTAATACCCTGATACTGACGGCTGCAGCCTTTCTTTTTTCTATGGAAAAAGCCCTCTACACCTTGATCTATATGTACATTACCTCCCGTATGGTCAACCTCGTGGTCACAGGTCTAAGCCAAAGAAAAGCCGTCACCATCATTTCTCCTCAGTGGGAGGATATCTCCCAAAGGATCATGGAGGAGATCCATCGAGGAGTCACCGTCATGGAAGGACACGGGGGATTCACAGGCCAAAAGGAGTCGATACTCTATACGGTGATTACCTTCCGGGAACTGGCAAGGCTCAAACAGGTCGTCCGGGCAATCGATCCCAATGCCTTTGTCGTCATTGCCGACACGCTTGAAGTGATGGGCTATCGCGTGGGAAATCAACCCCATTGGTAAAACGAGTAAAGAATCCGGGTGCGGAGGGCCCGGCTTTGGGCTAACCCCTAAAAAGGGGGGGGAAGAGTTACAAATGACTAAAATTGCGGTATCGCTTTGCGACCTTCATCAGGCAAGTGATCATAATAAAGAGACCGGAATTTCAAGTGATCACCCGGTTGCCCGTGGGTCGCTACACCACGGGCAGGGCTAGGCAAGAAGATCCCGCAGGGCCCCCCCGATTTCAGGAAAACGGAAACGGAACCCCCGGGCAAGCAGGGCCTTCGGAAGGACCCTCTGCCCCTCCAGAAGGAATGATCCGAATTCCCCCATGACGGCCCGTAGCATGAAACCGGGGACTGCGGGCATAAACGTGGGCCTTCCCAGGGCATGGCCCAGGGCCCTGGTGAGGTCCTTGTTGCGGACGGGGTTCGGGGCCGTGCAATTGACAGGCCCTTGAAATGCCCTTTCTCGGATCAAGAACGAATAAATCTCAACCAGGTCCTGTTCATGAATCCACGAAAACCATTGTTTCCCGCTTCCCAGAGGACTTCCCAAATATCGTTTGATCATCGGAAGCATCTTTTTCAGGGCCCCGCCGTCTTTACCCAGGACGACACCGAAACGCAGCAAGGCGACCCTGACGCCTTGGTCCGCTGCCTTGAGGGCCTCAGCCTCCCATTCCCGAGTCACCGAGGCAAGGAAATCACCCCCTGAAGGGCCTTTTTCATCTATCTGCTCGTCTCCGTGAAACCCGTAGTACCCTATGGCGGAGGTGCTCAGGAGGAGCGTATCCCTCCCCCGGCGGGCCGAGAGGGCCTCCACGAGGTTCCGGGTTGTCAGGATACGGCTGTCCCGGATGGCGATCTTGGTCACCCTTGTCCATCGTGAAAAAATCGAGGCGCCCGCCAGGTTGATGATCACTTCATGCCCTGGGACCCCGGCCTGCCAGGGCCCTTTTTGGGCGGGATTCCCCTCCAGATACGCGGCGCCCCGGGGCAACGGACGGTCCGGACGGATGCTCCGAGCCAGCACGGTCACCTCATGCCCCTCCTGGGTCAGCCTTTTCGTCAAAGTGGTCCCGACAAAACCCGTTCCTCCGGTCATAAAGATCTTCATGATAGCCCCCTTGACACCCGGTTATGAATCGTTCATAGGTCTCTCTTTTCACGAACAAAAAGACTGGATCAGGCTGCAGAAAATTTCTGCATCAACGCGTCCAGCCCCATATCCTTCCGAATACCGAAACGGGTCAGGACAAAATCATAACGGGTGGGATCGGTCGGGCTCAGGAAGGCAAAGGACCGGGTAACTTCAAGGGCTGTGCGCATATCCGCCTGCCTGCGGGTCGTCAAATTGAGGAGCAGGCCGATTCTGTGCATGTGGGTATCCAGCGGAACGACCAACTTGGACGGCGGAACCTTGCTCCAGCCCCCCGGGTCCACCGCGTCCTGCCTGACCATCCAGCGAAGAAAGAGGTTCAATCGTTTACAGGCGCTCCCTTTTGCAGGGGACGGCAGGAGGCTGTTCCTGTCATGATGAAATTTATGCGTGAGTGTCGCGACAAAGGCCGTGAGGGCCTCGAGCACATTGCCGTCCTCTTCCTCCAACCCCGCAATAAAGCATTCATGAAGAGACCCGTACTGCTCGACGGCACCCTTCGCCCCCAACAACATTCTTACAAGCTCCTCCCCGGTCGTGAAACGGTGTTTGAAATTCGAAAAGCGGGAGCGTAGTGTCTTCTCGGTGGCATGGAGGAGGAAGGAAAAAGGAGAAGGGTTCATTCGTTCCAGCACAAGAGACACGCTTTTCAATATCTGGGTCACTCTCCCATAGGCGAGGGAAGACGCGACGAGTCCAGCCAGTTCCCTGTCCCGAGGGTCATGATAGGGATAGAGAAATTCGAGGGGGTCGGGATGGACATATTCCCGACGATTGCATTGGCCATAGAGCCCCTCAAGCACGCCTTTTTCGATTGGAGGCAACAAAGTCCTCCCTGTCTTTTTACGATTCACCGGGCGTTTCTCAGCGTTTTTTGTGCTTATGGAGATACATCATCTTGTCCGCTCTCCCGACGAGCGTCTCCGGGGTGTCGTCCTCTTTGGCCAGGGCGATCCCCGCGCTGACGGTTATCGGGATGTCTCCCTTGGCGTAAGAAGTAAAGCGAATCCTCCTGAGGTTTTTTCTGAAAAGGAGAATCTTCTCTCGAGCCATGTCATTGGACAGCCGCTCAAGGATGATCACAAATTCGTCCCCGCCGTATCTCGCGATGAAGTCGTCCTTTCGAAAACTTTGGGCAAGGCACTGGGCCACCTTTTGCAGGACCTTGTCCCCGGCCACATGCCCAAGGGTGTCGTTGATCTCCTTGAAACGGTCCACATCAAAGAGAATCACACAGAGCGGGATGCCATGCTCACGGAAGACCTGCAGCGAATCTAGGATTCTCGCATCAAAGGACTTTCGATTGTACAGACCGGTAAGGCCGTCCTTTTCAGCCGCCGCTTGAAATTGCCTGGCCTTTCGGGTCATCAGGAGCATGCTCTTTTCCGCCTCGGAGATGCGGTTTTTGAGCTTGCGGATATTTTTCTGGGCCAACTTGGCCCTTTTGACTGTCTCTTCTCTCCTTTCCGATACCAATCGTTTGATCTTACTGATTTTTTCCACGACCGTGCTCTTGATCTCGTCAATCGTCCTGTGGATGTTGAAGGAATCGAGGATAGAGCCCATTTCGGTATCGACTTTCATTTCAAAATATTCGATTTCCTTAAGATTTTCTTCTTCACCCAATTCATTGCTCATGGCCTTCTCAAGATCCTTGACCTGTTCGAGAAGGTGGATGAAAGAACCGTTGATATGCCGAAAATCCAGGGAAATCCGTTTTTTCAGGCCATTGAGAAGATCAAGAAAAGCGGTGGTGGCCTTCTCGAATTCCTCCCGGTCCACGCCCTCATTACAATTGAAATCAATCGTGGCGGCCTGTTCTGCGAGCTCATCGGTCAGAGGATAGAAATCATCCAGCACGGCGGTGATGATTTTTCTCACTGCACGGCATGCATCCAGAAGACGCGACTCCAACTCCCGCACCTGCTCCAAATCGGTGGAAGCCGATGAGTCTTCGGCCTCATTCGCGATAATCTTGTCTTTGAGTTTGGTCAGTTCCACGTCGATGAGATCCATGGGCAGGGTCTCATCCGTATCGACCATTTTTTTCAGTAGGGCCAGTTCCGGGGCCATTTCCTCATGCATGGACACCACTATTGCAAAGGCATTAATGACCTGCAGGAGACATGCCCTTTCCTCCTGGTGGATCCGTTCCGTCTCCAGGTATTCCTTTTTTAGCCTTTTGAGCTCTGCCTTCAGATCTCTGCTCATCCCGTGACCTCTCAGAAAAACCCCTTTCAAGAAACGCCGTGATCGACATGATCGAGATAGAACCGCCACTTACAGAACATATCCTCGGGATGGGGATCCGGTGGCGCAAAAAGACAGGTCACCCGGATACGGTCATCCACTTCGCGGGCAAAATTCTCAAACTCGGCCCTGTGCATGTCCTTGCAGACATATTCCCCCAGGCCCCGCCTGAGACGGGCCGTCTGGGTAGGGCATGAAGGGACGGAAATCTCCACATGATCATCGGCCTCTTCGATCTCATACCCGACCAAGATACACCAGGGAAAAAATCTCAGGGCCTTCACAAAAGCGCCGAGGCCCTTTTCGTGAATCTTGAAACGGGAAACCAGATCCTTTGCCGCCATTCCCGCAACACGCCCCCAAACCTGTTCGTTGATCCGTTCGGCCGTGGGCTGGTCAAAACGGTCGGCCACCTGAATAAACCAGAAGGCATCCACGACCCTGTAGTGCCAGAGCAAGAAGTCCAGGTATTTTCGCAGGTCGGTGGTATCCATGTTTTCAAAGATGTTCATGTCCATGACTTCCTCCCGTCAAAGATCTTGCAAAGGGTTCATGACACACTCCGATCCAAGTGGCGGCAAAAAACGTTCCCCGCGACCTCACACGCTAAAACCAGCACGCCTTGATTCCCATGAACCGCCCCGAACCGGGGGAAAACCATTGGTGTCCGGACAGGGGATCCTCAGCACTCCCTTTCATCGATGGGGATGTAAGGTCTTTCATTGGGGCCGGTATAGATCTGCCGGGGCCTGTGGAGTTTCCAGTCCGGATCATCCATGCTTTCCTTCCACTGGCTGATCCAACCCGGAAGACGACCGATTGCAAACATGACCGTAAACATGTTGACCGGTATCCCAATGGCCCTGAGCACGATCCCGCTGTAGAAGTCCACGTTGGGATAGAGGTTGTGGTCGATGAAATAGGCATCCTTCAGCGCAACCTCTTCCAGTTGCCTTGCGATATCCAATAGGGGATCATGCCGTTTCAGCTTACCCAGAATCTTGTCGCATATTTTTTTCATGATGCGGGCCCTGGGGTCGTAGGTCTTGTAGACCCTGTGACCGAAACCCATGAGTCGGAAGGGATCGCTCCGGTCCTTTGCCCTGGCGATAAAGGGATCCGGATCACCGCCACTGCTCTGGATATCGGTCAGCATTTCCACAACAGCCTGGTTTGCCCCGCCGTGCAGAGGCCCCCACAGGGCGCAGATCCCCGCTGAAATGGCGGCATAGAGATTGACCCGGGCACTTC
>CAYNYM010000085.1:0-9628 GCA_964401325.1 uncultured Desulfobacteraceae bacterium
ACCCTGATGCAATTCACGGATCGCATTTTTTTGGCCAACTATTCGGTGGAGGCCATCTCCGCGGCCTTGCCGGCCGGCATCGTGTCATTTACCGCCATCGCTTTTTTTATGGGGGTCGCCCAATATACCAACGCCTTTGTAGCCCAGTATACCGGGGCCCGAACCTTCTCAAGGGTTGGCGCTTCACTTTGGCAGGCCATCTATTTTTCCCTCATTTCCGCCGTTTTTCTGGCCTGCCTCTACTTCATTTCCGGTCCGATCTTCGACCTCATCGGCCATTCGCCCCACATCCGGGCCCTGGAAGTCATCTATTTCAATATCCTCACCCTCGGGGCCGGACTTACGGTGATGAGTTCCGCCCTGGCCTGCTTCTATACCGGCCGGGGCTTGACCTGGACCGTGATGGGGGTCCATCTTATCGGAGCGGTCGTCAACATCCCTCTGGACTATTGTCTGATCAACGGCATCGGCCCCTTCCCGACCCTCGGCATAGCCGGCGCAGGAATTGCCACCGTGACGTCCTCGGCCGTCATCACGGGCATACTGGCCCTGCTCATCTTCAGCCCGTCCAATCGGACCCGGTTCGGAACCTGGACGGGAAAGGCCTTTGACACCAAGCTCTTCGGCCGTCTCATGCGCTACGGGGGCCCCAGCGGTGCCCAGTTCTTCCTGGAAATCTCAGGGTTCACCTTCTTCATCCAAATGGTCGGCCGCTTGGGCGACCTGGAACTGGCGGCATCCAATATCGTGCTCTCCATCGAGTCCCTGTCCTTCATGCCCATGATCGGTTTTCATGTCGGAAACACCACGCTGGTCGGTCAGGCTATAGGGCGGAATCACCCGGAAGACGGCGTGTACTCCACCACCAGTGCGCTCCATATTACCCTGGCCTATATGACCATCGTTTCCGCCGTCTTTCTGTTCATGCCGGAACCTCTGCTCCACCTCTTCAAGGCCGACACCCACACGGCGACCCAATATACCGAGATCATGAACCTGGGCGTTGTCCTTTTGCGCTTCGTCGCCGTGTTCTGCCTCTTCGATTCCCTGAACCTGGTCTTCTCCGCGGCCATCAAGGGGGCGGGTGACACCCAATTTATCATGTGGACCATTGCCGCCATGTGTCTTGGCATGATGATCACCCCGACCTACCTGGCCGTAGAGGTCTTCAACGGCGGCATCTATTCGGTCTGGACCATTGCAACCCTCTATGTGTGCGCCCTGGGTGTGGCCTTCATGCTCCGATACCGTCAGGGCAAGTGGAAAAAGATGCGCATCATCGAGGAACGACCGGTGCCGTCTGTTCCAGCAGGCGGATTTTCTTCCCCGCCGCGAATGGTCGCAAAATCACCCTTGACACCGCCATAAAACCCTGGGCTATGCATGCCTTTTGAGAGGACTTCTGAAATGAAAACCCTGATCAAAGAGGGGATCACAAAATTTGTCCAACGTTACCAAACCACCGCAGGCATTCATACCTCCTGGAGAGAACCTCTGGTTGCATTCGCCGGGGCGAAAGATCCGCTCTTTCCCGTCCTGAAGGAGGTGGCAAGCCCTTCACACTGCATGCCTGGTGAGCTCCTGGAAGACGCCCGGACGGTGATCGTCTATTTTCTGCCCTTTGAAAAGGGCGTTGCCAAGGGAAACAGACACGGCCCTATGGCTTCACGGGAATGGGCCCTTGCCTATGTTGAAACCAACCGGTTGATCGACACCCTGAACGAGCACCTTTCCAACTTATTGGAACGCAGGGGTTATCAAGCGACCATTTTGCCACCCACCCACAATTTTGATAAGAAAAAGCTCCTCAGCGATTGGTCGCACAAGCATGTGGCCTTCATTGCCGGCCTAGGTAAATTCGGCGCCCATCATCTGCTGATTACGGACAAGGGTTGTTGCGGCAGGCTGGGCAGTCTGATCACCACTGCCGACATAGGGCCATCCATACGGCCCACCCATGAGTATTGCCTCCATAAATTAAACGGTAACTGTCTGATATGTAGAAGCAAATGTCCTGCCGGAGCCCTAAAGGACGAGTCCTTTGATCGGCAAGGATGTTACACTGTGCTCCTTGAAAACGCCAGGGTCCATGAGGACTTGGGATTGGCCGATGTCTGCGGAAAGTGCACTTGCGTCGTCCCCTGTTCCTTTCGCAATCCCGGTGAAAAACTATGGGCCCAAACCGGTCGTGGGGACGGTGGGGAATGAAACGCTTTTCAAAAAAAACCTGCAGCCAGCCGTTAGAACAGGACGGAGAATCATTCGGATTACCTTCATACCAATATTTTCAAGCGCATTACAATACTGAAAGACCAACAAAAAAGGGCTTCAGAGATATGAAAACCTCTGAAACCCTTGATTTTCCTGGTGGGCCTGGAAGGGCTCGAACCTTCGGCCAATTGATTAAGAGTCAACTGCTCTGCCAGCTGAGCTACAGGCCCCATTTATTTTTACTTCTTGATCCTATTCAAAGCGCGCCCGGCAGGATTCGAACCTGCGACCTACGGGTTCGAAGCCCGGCGCTCTATCCAGCTGAGCTACGGGCGCATCGAATTTTTGATTTTTACCAATGATTTCTCTCTTTGTCAACAAGATTTAAACGAAAAATATCTTGACATAACCGTAAAGTTTTTCTAGATTTACAGTTTCGAATTTTGGAATAAGGACAAAATGTTATGAAGACCTTTGTTGCGAAGGAATACGAAGTCGAGAAAAAATGGTACCTCGTAGACGCGGAAAGCAAAATCTTGGGAAGGCTGGCCAGTCAGATCGCCCATCGTTTGCGAGGAAAACATAAACCCATCTTTACTCCCCACGCGGATACCGGGGATTTTATTGTCGTGGTCAACGCAGAGAAGGTGACTCTGACGGGATCCAAATGGGACAATAAGTTTTACTATAGACATTCCGGCTACCTGGGCGGGCTGAAGCAGATATCCGCCAGAAAACTGCTTGAAAAGAGGCCCGAGGATATCTTAAAATTCGCCGTGAGACGGATGCTTCCCAAAAACAGCCTCGGCCGTCGCCAATTGAAAAAATTGAAGATCTATGCCGGCCCCCAACATCCACACGAAGCACAACAACCGGAAAAATTGGAGATATAAATGTCTGGAGATTTGATTCACGCTGTAGGAAAAAGGAAATCGGCCGTCGCCCGCGTCTGGATGCGACCGGGACAGGGTCTGATCACCATAAACAGAAAACCCATGGATGAATACATTTCCCGTGAAACGGATAAAATGGTCATCAGGCAACCCCTTGAGCTGACGGATAACGTGGAAAAGTATGATATCACCGTAACCGTCAGGGGGGGAGGGATCTCCGGACAGGCAGGGGCCATCAGGCACGGGATTAGCAGAGCCCTGTCAGGGCTGGACCCGGAACAAAGACTGATACTGAAAAAGGTAAACTTGATCACGAGAGACGCCCGGGCGAAAGAGCGAAAGAAATACGGACTGAAGGGGGCCCGCGCCCGGTATCAGTATTCCAAGCGCTAAAGGGATATCCGTCCTTATTGTCAGATATTGTGTTGCCGATTGATGCAATCGGATGAATGGGGAAGTCGTCACCTGACTTCCCCTTTTTTGTTTCAGCACCCGACGCCTCAGGAAGCAGGACGGCCTTGACGGTCTTCGCACACTTTCCGGGCCGGAAATTTTTCACCGGCGGCCTTTTTCAGGCAAAACCTTTCACCGGGAATGAAATGGCTTCTTCAAAAAACATTCGTCTCACCGTGGCCTACGACGGGAGCCGATATCATGGCTGGCAGCGGCAAAAAAACGCCGTGACGATTCAGGGCGTCCTGGAGGACGGTATTCGAAAAATGACCGGTAATCCCGTGAGCCTTATCGCCTCCGGCAGGACCGATGCCGGTGTGCACGCCTTTCATCAGGTGTGCCATTTCATCACCCGGTCCGACATCCCACCCGAATCATTCCGAAGGGGCCTCAATTCTCTCATGGCCCCGGATATTTTTATCAGCGAAGCGACCTATGTCCCGCTGGCTTTTCATGCCAGATACGGCGCCAAGAGCAAGACCTACGAATACCGAATATTGAACCGCAAGGAACCGGACGTCTTTCTGCGTTTTTATTCCTGGCACATTCGGGCGAAGCTGGATCTGGATCAAATGAGAAAATGCCTCGGAATGCTTCCGGGCAAGCGGGATTTTTCCTCTTTTCGCTCAACCGGTAGCGGAAACACCAACCCGATCAGGGAAATAGCAAGGGCGGAAATCCGCATCCCTGAGGGCGGCCTTCTCTATCTCCTCTTTGAGGCGGACGGATTTTTGAGGCACATGGTCCGAAATCTTGTGGGGACCCTGGTCGAGGTCGGGCTGGGAAAAATAGACCTGGATGGGTTTGATAGGATTCTTCAATCAAAGGACAGAAAACTGGCGGGCATCAAGGCCCCGGCACAGGGTTTGTTTCTGAAGATGGTCCGCTACGAGTAAAGGATCCGGGTTCGGAGGACCAGGCCTTGGTTGCACCCTGTCGGGGTGAGGCCCACATTGAAGGCCAGCATTCCAATATTCCCGGTCAAATCATACGGGCAGAGTCGACGCTCTCTACCCCCGCAAAACGGGGTCTTCGACCCGCCCTAAGGGTCAGGTCTTCCATGTTAAAATAAAGATCTCATTCCTTGTTTTCGTCCTCAAAATGATACACTTCCAGGGAATCCTTTACGGTTTCGTGAATTTTCTTGAACACCTCATCAAAACTGGCCACAGACAACCTGCCTGTTTCAATGAATTTCACCACAATCTCCTTGGTCACCTTCAGGGCAAGCTCGTCCTCTTGCTTCATCCTTGTTTCTCCAAAAGCCCCCGCTGATTGGAAGAAGGCAATCAAAGGCCTCAGCGGGGGCTCGGATTTAAGAAGAACCCGAAAAAGCCCTCCTTGCCTTGGATCTCTATCAGAACCCCGTCAAAAGATCAATGTCATCCCAAGATATTCCGTTTTCAGGCATGATATGCAAATCAGGCGTTGCCTTTAGGGTTCCACCTGCCACACGCCCGGAATTTCCGCCTTGCACTTGGGGCAACGCCCCTTTTCCACGTCAAATCGGGCAATGGAAAATCCGAACCGGTCGATGAGAAGTTCACCGCATGAATGACAAAAGGTCTTTTCCCCTTCGTCCCCAGGCAGGTTACCGGTATAGACATACTTCAATCCCGCTTCATAGCCGATATCTCTGGCCGCCCGCAGGGTCCCGGGCGGGGTGGGTGGCCTATCGGTAAGAAGATAGGTGGGATGAAATCGGCTGATATGCCAGGGGATATTGGGGTCGAGGTCGGCGAGAAACCGGGCAATGCCCTTGAGCTCCTCAGGGTCGTCATTGAGACCAGAGATCACCAGGGTGGTCACCTCGAGCCAGATGCCCCTTTGGTTCATGGACTCCAGGGTCCTGAGAACGGGCTCGAGCTTTGCCCCGCACTGGTCCCTGTAAAACCTGTTCGAAAAGGCCTTGAGATCCACATTCGCCCCATGAAGATCCGGAGAGAGATCTTTCAGGCACTCTTCGGTCATATACCCATTGGATACGAACACATTCTTCAGGCCTTGTTTCACTGCCAGCCTGGCAGTATCCGCAGCCAGTTCGTAGTAGATGGTCGGCTCCGTATAGGTATAGGCAATCGTGGCCGACCGGCTTCCCAAGGCCTCCTGCACGATATTTTCGGGGCTCATGTCCTCACCCCATATCCGGTCATGATCAGAGGGCATCTGGGAGATATCCGCGTTCTGGCAAAAACGGCACCTGAAATTACACCCTGCCGTGGCGACGGAATAGGACTGGCTTCCCGGGAGAAAATGAAAAAGGGGTTTCTTTTCAATGGGATCCACATGCCTGGCGATGACTTTGCCGTAAACCAGACTGATCAGCGTCCCCTTGCGGTTCTCGCGAAACCCGCAAATCCCTTTTTCCTCGCTCTTTATCAGACATCTGTGATTGCAGAGGACACACCGAACACGGTCATGGTCCATCTTCTCATAGAGATAGGCTTCTTTCATCTTCGCTTGCTCCCTTCAGGAGATGGGCCTTTCCGATGCTGATCCCCCCGGCAAGGGACTGTTTTGCCTTTTTCAGATTTACTTTCATGGGGTTCTGCTCGGTCTTCACCCAATACCGAATGGTAACGGCGACCCCGAGACATAAGCCGACGGGGCAATGCCGGAGTCTTCCGGAGTCCTTGAAAAATCGGGGAGCAGCGCCCAAAAAGGAGGGGCAAACCTGGGCACAGCTCCAAGTCATGGGAGCATCACCAAAGGCTTGATGCGCATAGCCCTTCAGTTCCCAAAGATTGAAGAATCGGGTATCACTGAAAAGGGATTTCCGAAAGAGGCCCTGCAGCTTGCGGCCGAGATAGAACCAGGAAAAACTGTTCATCACACCGATGAACACCCCCCTTTTCGCCACCCGCCCGGCCTCAATCAGGGCACCCAGAGGGTCATCAAGAAATTCCAGGGTGTTTATCAGAACGGCCAAATCAAATTCGTTGTCACTGAAAGGAAGGTCTTCGGCCCTGGCTTCCTGTAGCGTACATCGATGGCCCAGACGATTCCTGGCCCGCTCCATGGCGTAGGGAGAGGCATCGATCCCGCTGATATTCAGGCCCAACTTACTGAAAAAAAGAAGGTGGTTGCCTTCGCCGCAACCGATATCGAGGACCCGTTCACCCGGTTGGGGGTCCAGGAGCCCGCGAATCGATTCTTCCACAAATCTGTCCATGGCGCGCCCCTGGGTGGATTTACACCAGGATCGGTAAAGGTCGGCAATACTGGGATCAAGGATAAGGCCCATGAAGAAACCCACGACTCTGAAGAGGGGTGCATGCAAGAGAGGATTATTCCCGATGGGGAATCGCACCTGTCCGCCCTCTCTTTATGGCCCCTGCAACCCGCTGAGGGACAGGTCTCGAGCACCCGGACTTTCAAAAGAGAATAAAAGATCCTTTTCTGGATGTCAACAAAGGCTTATGGTCCAATGTGGGCGGATCAACCCCCGGCGGGAAGGCCATCCCGTAATGGGCGGGACAGAATGATGCCTCGATGGTTGGTCAGGGACGGCTTCCAACCCCGCTGGGGGCCTGGGTCGTCAGCAACCTTGGCAGTTCTCTTTTCAACCACCGCCGCGCCCTCGCACCGCAGACAAAACCCTTCTCCATTTCCTTGAAGATTTTATCATGCAAAACCCGTCGGCCGTTCTTCTGACGGTCCCCGAGACAGTGATGAAGCATCTCATGACAGATGATATGGTCGACCACATACGGGGGGACAAAGGCCCTATCCAAAAGGGGATTGATTCTTATGATTTTTCTGCTCCGGCAATAGCTTCCGAGTCTTATGGTCCGTCGCCCGGGCGACCTGCGCCGGTTCCCCCAAGTGATCAGGCAATCGACCCGGTTCTGAAAATACTCCCGATTCAAGCGATCGAAGGCCTCTTGAAGATGATAGCAGCGCCCCCGGGTCACGATTTTGGGCCGTCTAGGTTTCACGGGCCGGGAAGATCTCCCGATCTTGGATTCATGGGCCTTCACAAAGGCCCTGAGTGCCCTCGTCACACAGGTTGAGTGCCCTCCCAAGACATAGTGGGCAAGGGAGGTCAAGACAGAATCGTCGGCATCCAGGAACATGTGATGGAGTCGGATCACATAGGCCGGGGACCTCTTTCGAACCGATATCATGGATCGCGTATTGTCCGTGAGAGTCAGGGTCAGCGGCATGTCGAGGAGTCGCCTTAACCTTGCCTCAAGGCTATTTTTTTCGTCATGCTCAGATTGCACGGCTTTTCCATTCGGAACCGTCCCTGAGGCGGCCGGGACTGCGTTTGAGGCCCCGTCTTTCAGGCGCGGATTGGCGATAGCATGAATTTTTTCGAATATTTTTGAATTTATGGAGTTTTTCCTTTATATTTATAAAATAGTCTTCGTTTAGAAAGACATGATCCCGGCGTAATCACTAGAGATGTAGCATAATTTCAGTGGTTTCTTCAATGCAAACGAAACCTCCACAAATATTATGAATCACATAAAGACAGACGATCATGACCACGAGTTGATCAAGCATTTTAAGCAGGGTTCGAGAAGGGCCATGGAAGAAATCGTCGGGAAATACGAGGAAGCCCTTTTTAATTTCGGCTTGAGGATGTGCGGACACACCCAGGACGCCGAGGACATCATGCAGGAGACCTTCCTCAACGCCTTCAAGTCTCTCAATGGGTTTAGAGAAGAAACCAAATTGAAAAACTGGCTTTTCCGGATTGCCGCCAACGCCTGCTACCGTAAACGCCGCAAAAAGAAATTTGAACCCGAAAGGGAATTGTCGCTTGAATCCCTGACAGGCCCTGACGGGGCGGAACAGGGCCTCGAGATCCCGGACTGGACCAACGATCCTGCCAAGGATCTCCTGCGATCCGAATTGAAGGAGGTCATCACGTCCGCGGTGCAAAAACTTCCCCCAAAATATCGAATGGTCTTTAACCTCAGGGACATCG
The DNA here is from genome assembly GCA_964401325.1 of uncultured Desulfobacteraceae bacterium. Classification (GTDB taxonomy): domain Bacteria; phylum Desulfobacterota; class DSM-4660; order Desulfatiglandales; family HGW-15; genus CAYNYM01. The sequence continues at coordinate 8,494 of CAYNYM010000085.1, forward strand.
AAGGATTCAGCACCGAAGAGACTTCGGATATCATGAACATTTCCCTTCAATCGGTCAAGACAAGGCTGCACAGGGCACGCCTCTTTCTCCGCGAGGAAATAACCGCCCACTATCGGGAGGGAACGTCCCATGCATGAGGACTGCAAAATTTTTTACGAAAAGATATCCGCCTATCTGGACGGAGAACTCGACGCCGAAACGTGCAAAAAAATAGATCGCCACCTGAAAGTCTGCCCAAAGTGCCTGTCCTGTTTCGAATCCCTTAAGAAGACCATTGAGATCTCGCGAAAATTTCCCCGGGAAAAGGTCCCCAAAGAAATCCGTGAACGCCTCAGGGCGGTCCTCGAAACATGCCTGAGCCGAAAATCCGCTTAGGCCTTCGCCCTTCATGCACGGATTGGATCCTTCGACTTCTTCGAGTCAATAATATCGTGTCCTGAAACCTTTCCCCCAAATGTGGCTCACTATCTTTTAAAACCCCAACCGAGGCAAATCATGAGCTCAAATATTTCCCGAAGGGCCTTCCTGAAAGGCGGATTGGCGGCCGCAGCGGCCCTGGGCACCTCCCGGTTGCCCCTTCCTGCCACCGTCATGGGCGCCACCCCAGGAGAGCTTGCGACTTTGATCGATATCCGTAAATGCATCGGATGTGAGGCCTGTGTCGAGGCCTGCCGGGAATCCAATGCAACGAAATTTCCCGAACCCCAAAAACCCTTCCCCAAAATGTACCCCAAAAGGGTCAAGGTGGCCGACTGGTCCGATAAGAGGGATGTCACCGACCGCCTGACCCCTTACAACTGGGTCTTCATTCAAGAGGCCACCCTGGAGGTTGACGGGGAGGAACAGACCTTCACCTTTCCACGGCGCTGCATGCACTGCCAGAACCCGCCTTGTGCGGATCTCTGCCCCTGGGGGGCCGCACGGAAGCTGAAAAACGGGATCACCAGAATTGATTCGGACGGTTGTCTGGGAGGGCAAAAGTGCAAGGTCGTATGCCCCTGGCATATTCCGGAACGCCAAACGGGTGTAGGGCTCTATCTGGATCTCCTTCCGGCCTTTGCCGGAAACGGCGTCATGTTCAAATGCGACCGCTGCTATGACCGGATAGAAAAGGGGGAACTGCCCGCCTGCATCG
>CAYNYM010000086.1:0-9566 GCA_964401325.1 uncultured Desulfobacteraceae bacterium
AATGGCTTCAGATTGGAAGGGTTTGTGGCGAGATTCCCTCCCCTTCTGCTTGTTGTGCTTGTGCCCGCAATATTCCTGGCCTGTCCGGCGGGAGCGGCGGAAGACCCGGAGGCCCTATACCGCGGGGGGCGATTTGCAGAGGCTGAAAAGGCCTACGCGGAATTGGATATGGATCATCCCAAGGACGTACGCTACCGTTATAATCGGGGGTGTGCGGCCTATCAGAATTCGGACTACCAGGGTGCCCGGTCCGCCTTTTCCAGTGTCCTGAGAAGGTCCGAAAGCAAAGAGGTCCGTTTAAGGGCCGCCTACAACCTGGGAAATACCGCATACAAGCAAGGGGATTACAAATCGGCGGCGGCCTATTACAGTCAGGCCGTCTTTTTGGACCCTTCTCATGGTGACGCCAAATATAACCTAGAGCTTGCCCTGAGGGCCTTGGAGAAACGAAAAAAGGAGCAGGAGCAAGCAAAGTCCGGAGAGGACAAGGTAAAGGGCGAAAAGTCAGGGGAAGAGGCTTCACGGGGATCGGAATCAAAAAAACCGGAGTCAAAAAAAGAACGTCAGGACGGCAAAAGGGGTGACTCAAAGGGGGCAGAGGGGAAGAAGGCCCAAGGGGAACAAAAAGGGGGAGCCGATGAAAAAGGGTCTTCTGAACAGGGTTCCCCTGAAGATCTGTCAGGGGAGCTCAAACCCCTTCGAGGGCCGACTAGTCCAGGAGAGAAAGGGGAGGCCAAGAAGGTCGCAGAGGGCCTGTCCGGGATCGATCGAAAAAAGGCGGAGGCCCTTTTGGATAACATCAAGGAGGACCGATCTCAATATCTGCGTTTTCTGGTCCCCGGGGACAAAAGGCAGGGCCTTGTATCCGGAAAGGACTGGTGAAGGATTTGAAAAGAGATTGCCATGACCTATCCCTTGCCGAGTGCGTTTTCAAAAACTGAACACTTACAGAAAACCAAACCGAAAACCATGGGGAGAGTCCGGGCGTGCGAATGAGTGGAATGTTTCGCCGATGGCACATGTTGCTGTTGTTTTTCTTTTGGGTGCCCACGGCGGCCGGCGCCGATGTGTCGGTGACCTTGAAACTGGACCGGTCCGAGGCCACACTGTCAGATACGGTCGGGATGGTGGTAAGCGTGAAAGGGACTCGGGAAATCTCCGGTCCCCCGACCCTCCAGGGGGTGGCGTTATTCCACGTCACCGGCGGCGGGACCTCGAGTCGCGTCCAGGTCATCAACGGCAAAGTCAATGCCTCACTCGACTACACCTATACCCTCCAACCCGGTCATACCGGCACCTTTAAGCTCGGACCCGCCCTGGTGACCGTTGCAGGGAAGACCTATGCCAGCAACACCGTAAGATTGCTCGTCAAGAAGCCTTCTCAGGCCGAGGGGTCGGACCGTGGACCCCTTTTCCTGACCGCGGAACTCTCTAAAAAAGATGTTGTCGTGGAAGAGCAGACCGTTTACATCCTGAAACTCCACCGCCGGGTCGATGTGAGGGATATTTCTCTGAATCTTCCTGAACTGGAAGGCCTTACCTTTAACCGTTTGGGAAATCCCCGGAAATATCGAAGTGTCCACAACGGCCGACCCTATGAGGTCCTTGAGGTTCGCTATGCCCTGGTCCCTTCAAAAGAAGGCGTCTATGCGTTGGAACCGGCGAGAATGAATATGACCCTGCTTCAGTCCGGTGACCGGTCCCCATTCGGCGGGCTGTTTGATGATTCTTTCTTTTCATTCGGCAGAGGCAAGCCGGGCGGTGTGGCATCCGAATCCCTGGAATTAACGGTCGGCCCTCTTCCCGAAGCGGGAAGGCCGGTGGGGTTCAGCGGGCTGGTGGGACAGTTTGAGATAGAATCCTCTCTTCAGCCCCCCGAGGTAAAGGCAGGGGAATCCGTCACCCTGACGGTCCGTGTCAAGGGCAGGGGAAACGTAAATCTTGTCCCGGACATGAATCTGCCTGCTCTTGAGCGAATCAAGGTCTATGCGGATCAGCCCGTCTTGGAGATCCAGCCTGATGACAAGGGCATGGCAGGAGAAAAGACCATGAAATGGGCCCTGGTGCCGGAAAAGGAAGGCCGGGTGGAGATGCCGCCCCTGGCCCTCACCTTTTTTGACACGGACACCCGGACGTATCGAACACTGAAGACAGGCCCCCATGAATTTTCGGTCCTCCCGGGTGAGAGGTCGATCGAAAAGGGCAAAGAGGGCGAGAACAAGGGCAGGGTTTCCGGCCCGGAAAAGGAAGAAGTGACCCAGATTGGGCGAGATATCCTCCCCCCCCACACGGCCATGAAGGATTTTTTGAAGCCGACTCGACTGCGGCCACGGGGATGGGCCTTCTGGGTGTTGCTCCTGATCCCCTGTTTCGTGTATCTGGGCGCCTTCGGCCTCCAACGATTAAGGAGAAAGGCGATGGGTTCCCGGGCCGAGTCAAAGGCCAAACGGGCGGCCAGGGATTTCCGAAAAAAATGCCGCCGTGGGGGGCTTTCATCAAGTGATTTGATCCTCTTTATCCGGGGCTATATGAACGATCGATTCGGGCTCTCGCTGGGAGCTCTGACGCCGGATGAGGCCGCAGAGATCCTCAAGACCGGAGGGGCAACGGAAGATTCTTTGCAGAAGATGAGGGCGAGACTGCAAGAACTCGAAGACGCCGTTTATACCGGAAAAGGGCACCTGCCCTGCAAAGCCGGCAATGAAATTGAAAGTCTTATTCTAAAGATCGATAAGGAGATACGGTGAAGGGGATTATTCCACGGATGTCGGCCATTGTTTTGTTTGTCATTCTCTTCCCATTGGGAGAAGCTGCGACAGCCGAGCCAGATACAATGGGAGAGGTGTTTTTCAGGGCCAACCAGGCTTACAGGGATGGAAGGTTTCTAGAGGCTGTTTCGGGCTACCGGAAGGTCATCGAGAACGGCCGGGAAAATGGACACCTCTACTACAATCTGGCCAACGCCTATTTCAGGGCAAAGGATCTGGGCCGTGCCGTTCTTTTCTATGAAAGGGCCCGCCTGTTGATCCCGAGAGACGGGGATCTCAACTTTAACCTGCGATATGCCCATGAACAGACAAGAGATGCCATCACGGAATCCCAGGATTTCCTGGGGCAGATCTTCTTTTGGCTCAACGGGGTCACTCTTGAAGAGGTCCTGGGGGTTTTTATCGTCCTGAATATCGCGTTCTGGGGTGTTCTCGTCCTGCGGCGGTTCATGAGGCCTGAATGGACTTATTATACCTTTTTGATCCTCCTTGTCCTTTGGTTTATCGGAGGCCTCTCTTTTGGGGCGAAGTGGTATCAGATCGAAACGGACGACAGGTGTGTCGTTCTTCCCGAGCAGGTCGCCGTCCTGGCGGGGCCGGAATGGGGCGATACGGCTCTCTTCAGTCTTCATCAAGGGGCCGTTGTGCATGCCGAAAGGGAGGAAGGCGGGTGGACCCTTATTCGTTTGACGGGCAAAAAGCGGGGCTGGCTGGACAATAAGGCGGTCGAAAGGATTATAACCCGCAAAGGACCGTTCAGGTTTAAAATCGTGTGAGACCCCATGAAGGGCCCAAAGTTCCTGCGTGGCTTATTTTCAAAGAGCCGGTTTGAAGGCTTCAGCCCCGCGGAACAGGTGCCGATATTTTGAGAAACACTGCCGGTTTTGCATGAACCGTCATTTTCCTGACAGTCTCCGAAAATTGCAGCCCCCCCTTCTCAAGCTTTAGAATTGTAAAACCCGAGGCGCCCCATCTGTTTCCTCCCCCGCCGTCAACCGACGGCGTTTTACTGAAGGCACTGAAACGTCTTGCTCTCCCTCCCCCGGAGATGATGCCCGTGAAGTGTTTCTCCCACGTTATCAGATACTGTTTGGGGGCCAATCTCAATGTCAACGGCCGTTTCCCCCTCCTCTCAAAAGCCCTCCCTTTAACCGGCCCCATTCTTGCAAAATTCTTCATTAGTCTGTTGAAATCCAAAGTGAGAATCAAAGAAAAGGAGAATAATGGGATGTTTCGAAATTTGACCCTGGGAAAACGAATTGCCTCGGGGATTGTCCTGATGCTCATCCTGATTGGGAGCGTCGGATGGGCCGGGTACTATGGGCTCGGACGTGTCTCCAACGTGATGACCCTATATAAGGAGATCCATTCGCTGCAGAGTATTGTTGCCTCGTTTAAAGAACAATCCGACCGGTATCTGCTGGCCGCCTACAGGGCCGACCAGGATGCCCGGAAGGTGGCACATGAAAATACGTTGTCCCATCTGCTCAGAGGCGCCCGTTCAATTGACCGTATAAAATCGAGCACCACGGTCACAGAGGAAGCAAAGAGGCATCTCGTATCGGCCGTAGAGGCTATCCGTGATTACCGGGATACCTTCAAGGCCTATGGGTTGCTGGATGAAGGCAGAGAAAAACTGGATCGGAAGATAAACGGGGTTTATGAGGCGCTGGTTGCCCAAATCAAGGAAGGGCAAATGTGGCTGGAGCAGATGGTTATGGCCGGCAAAATCATGAACGGCAACACAAGGGTTTATTTCAACCGAACGTCAAAAGAGAACTGGGCGAAAGTGGAAGGAGATGTGGCCAAACTTGAGAAAAGTGTCGATCAGTGGTGCCAGAGAGTTGCGAAAAGCGATGAGTTGAGTGAGGTGGGGGAAAAGATAAAGGCCGAGTTCGGCGCTCTAAAGGGGCTGGTCGAACAGTATCACGGGGAGGTCGTCAAGCAGGATGAACTGAGGGCCTCGATGGACCTTGGCAAAGAAAAACTCTATGAAATCTGCGCACAGTTGGGGCAGATGAGTGAAAGAAACCTTCACGCACAAACAAAACTCTCCAACCGAATCATCGCCCTGATGATCCTTGCAGCGCTCCTGATCGGGGTCCTGTACGCTGTTTTTTCTATCAAAAAGATTGTGGGCAAGATCGATGGCGTGATCAGTGGCGTGAATGAAGGGGCGAATCAGGTCGCCTCCGCCTCAGCACAGATTGCCGGGTCCAGTCAGGATCTGGCCGAGGGTTCGGCCAATCAGGCGGCGTCTATTGAGGAAACCTCCTCTTCCCTTGAGGAGATTTCTTCCATGGTCAAGCAAAATGCGGAGCATGCCGATGAGGCCAAAGGCATGATGGCCGAAGTTCGGGATATCGTGGACCAGGTCGGAGCACACATGGCCAATATGACAAAGGCCATCGAAGAGATTACCAAGTCCAGCCAGGAGACGGACAAGATCGTCAAGACCATTGATGAAATTTCTTTCCAGACCAATCTCCTGGCCCTCAATGCGGCGGTCGAGGCCGCAAGGGCCGGAGAGGCGGGCGCAGGATTCGCGGTCGTCGCCGATGAGGTCAGGAACTTGGCCATGCGGGCGGCCGAAGCGGCAAAGAACACGGCCCTGCTCATCGGGGATACCATCAAGTCCGTGAAAAACGGCAGCGACCTCACTCTCGCCACCCAAGAATCCTTTCAGGAGAATATCGAGATTTCATCCAAGGTCGGCGCATTGGTGGAGGAGATCGCGCTGGCTTCAAGAGAGCAGTCAGAGGGCATTGAACAGGTCACCGAGGCGGTGGCGGAAATGGATAGCCTGACTCAGAAAAATGCCGCCGGTGCCGAGGAATCGGCGAACGCCTCCGAGGAAATGAATGCGCAGGCCGAAACCATGAAGGGGTATGTCAATGATCTCTTGATGCTGGTTCACGGCAAGAAGTCTTCGAAAGGCAAGGTCGACAGGGAGGTCCCTCTAGCGGACAAAAAGGAGGGCCCGGGTCAGGTCAAGATCCCTGTGATCAAGGGGCCCACTGCACTGCGGGGACGAAAATTCAAGGAGGTCAACCCCGAACAGATTATCCCGATAGAGGGCGAGGATTTTAAGGACTTTTGATCGGAAGAGGCAAGGTTTTTTAGGGCAGATTCTGGGCCACGGGGATGAAGACCTCCACGCATTCAGGGCAGAGTTGGGTGCCCCGGACATCCTCTATGATGCTCAGGGCCCTTTCCCTGGGCATTCCCTCCCTGTAAGGCCGGTCGCTGGTCAGGGCATGGTAGGTGTCGGCGACGGCCGTCATACGCGCCCATAGGGGTATTCTCTCGCCCTTCAAACCGTCAGGATAGCCTTTGCCGTCAATACGTTCGTGGTGATGGAGGATGACGGGAAGGACGTATCGGATGCTGGAAATGGATCCCAGAATATTCGCACCGACGACCGGGTGTTGTTTGATAACGGCGAATTCTTCCGAGGTGAGGGGTCCGCATTTGAGAAGAATGCTGTCAGGGATACCGATTTTCCCCAGATCGTGCAGTCTGCCGGCAATTGTCAGGGATTCGATCTCTTCGTGTGACGCGTTCATGTGGGTCGCCATTCTTGCCGTGAGCATCGCCACCGCCTCGGAATGTCCCCGTGTATAGTGGTCACGGGCCTCAAGGGCGACAATGAGGCTGGTGATACTCCCCAGCATCATCTTTTGTTCAGCGTCCAGCCGTTCCTTTTCCTTGAGAAGGAGGAGATAATGGTCCGACAGCAGTTTTTCAACAGTAATGACTACCTGCTCAAGATTAAAGGGCTTGACGAGATAGGCGCCTGCCCCCCAATGAAGCAGTCGACGCATCACGGCCCGGTCGCTGTTGGCGCTCATGATCACAAAGGGAACGGCGGAAAGCTCCGGATCGGCATGGACCGATTTACATAGATCGAAACCGTTCATAACCGGCATGTCGATGTCACTCAGAATGAGATCCGGTGGGGATAATTTGATTTGTTCAAGGGCCTGACGGCCGTTTTCGGCCGTCAAAACCTGAAACCCGGCCTTTTCGAGTCCGTTTTTTACAATGCTCCTGATTGTCATGGAATCATCCACCACCAAGATCAGGCGGCCGCGGTGAAAATGGAATTTTTTGAGGATCCTCTGGATGGTCTCCTTGAGCTGAGTTTTGGCCTCCGATTTTGAGACATAGGCGGCTGCGCCGGCACGGAATCCCTTCTCAATGTCCCTGTCGCCGTCCAGGGAACTGAGTAGGATGACCGGAACGCCTCGGGTATCCGGATTGTCCTTGAGCTTACGACAGAATGTGAACCCGTCCATTTGAGGCATTTCCACATCGGAGACGATCAAATCGAAATCCTGAGAAAGGGCGGCGTGTAAGCCCTGTTCACCGTCTTCCGCCTCGATAACCCTTGCCTCGATTTCTTCAAGTTCCCTGGTAACCAGCCTGCGAATGATCGAACTGTCATCTACGATGAGTACGTTGGGTGATTCCATAATAACCATATCGACCATCATGGGAAATTTCTTTATGAAATTTCATTGACAGGCCAATGAGGCGGTGGATTTAGGCCGTGCCTTTTCCCTTGACCCCCAAGGCCGTCTTTTCTACACTCCAGTTGCACCACGCTATGTACTGACATGACGAAAGAATCATTTATTTTTGAGGAACGGGACAGGTTATGGAAAAACAATATCTCTTCACTTCCGCACAAGGGGATGTCCCTGTCGATCGGGAGACGCTTCAACGGCCCTTTCTTTTGCGCCCCTTTGAAAATCACCCTTTCCTCACCCTTGGGGATTTTTTTCAGGCCGTCTCCGACTTTTTTTTTCAGGACAGCGACGTTGCTACGGCCGGGCTGTTGAGTCAATTATGGGGCCGGGAGGTGGGCATCGAAGAGCTCGAAAGGACCCTGATTCGTTATGAAAAATACGGGTCCCTCTATCAGATGGCCAGTGTGGAGGTCCTGGCCGGTGAACATCGGACCAAATTCGCTGTCAGCGCGGCACTGGCACCGGAGGCGAAGGTCACGCTCGATCATGAGTTTGAACTCCTCAAAGGCCTGAATCGCAGATACCGACGCCCCTATCTCCCTGAGGTCTATTTCAGGGATGAGGTGAAAATCCAGAAAGGGGAAGAGGTGGACGGCTTTGTCATGTCTCTTTCCGAGTGGTTTGAGGGGTTCCACGAATGGCATTTTACGGGAGACCCGGCGGGTCGGGGAACCATGACCATCTGGGATCAGGAAAGGGGGTACCGCCCCGCATCGGCTCGTGAGGCCCGCGAGATCATCAGGCAGGCTTCGAAAATCTTGACCTTCTACTACGATACAGAGACCTATCGGCAGATCTTCCCCTGGCATCATGGGGCCGGTGACTTTGTGGCCAGGTCCCATGAGGGCGGGGCCGATGTCCGGCTTGTCACGGTCAGGGGATATGAGCCGATCGTGTCTTCCGTGGATGGGGAGGAAATCGATCCCTTGACCGCCATCGCCTATTTTTTCCTCAATATGACGATTAAAATGCGGCTGGACAAATCAGAGGGCATGGGGGAGCCCCTATGGGCACCGGCATATATCCTGCCGGCGGTCATCGAAGGCTTTATTGAGGCCTTGCGGACAAGAGAGGCCGAAGGAGATTATCATGCGGGCAAGGTCATGCATCTAATTGAACTCTTGCGTTCCTTGCGCAAGGAAACGCTCAATCATCGGCTTTACGCCCTGATGCTTTCCTACCGTCAGCATGACCCGGTTGATTCGGCAACCATTGAAAAAAATCTCGAAGACCATGCAGGCGAACTGTATCAGGCCATTCAGGGCGGCCTGTGAGAATTGCGCATGCCCCGTATTTTCACAACTTCAGTCCTCCCCTGACCCACCATCCAGGCATGATCTGTAAATTGGGGGGTGGATTGAGGTGCTCCATGGGCCATTGAAATTCCGGAAAGCCAAATTCCCTCCGGGGTCAGGCCAAGCCTGGTCCTTTTTCGCAGACGGGGATCAGCAATGCGCCAGGATTGCTCACTTCTCCCCATCCTCCTTTATCTTTGAAAAGCCCGGGATCAAGGTCTGAGTGCTGATTATCCCTGGAATTTGTCTGATCTCGTTGTGTACAAAATTGCCAATGATTTCTGCATCGGAAGATACCAAATCTCTCGTCAGGACGATTTTTATGAGCATATCGGCATCTCCATGAACGGAATGGATCTCTCTCACCCCTTTCAGCGAATGCAGCCTTTCTATAACGCGTTCCTCTTTTTTTGCAGATACGCGCATGAGAACGAATGCCGTCATTTTCCGCAACATCTCCGGATATTCCAATTCATTCTTGTTGGCCATTTTTTTTCGAAAAGCCTCCATATCGCTGGAAATGAGTTGGTCAATGCCGCTTCCGTATTTTCTGGCAGCCCCCTTTTCCCATTGATAGGAAGAAATGTAGGCATACAGATCCGCCAGGGTGCGTTCCGGAAAGGCCTGGATGAGGCGGGCTTTTTTGATGATGCCGACCAGTGGCTTGTAAATGGTGTCGGCCCAATCCGTCGAAGCGCTCTGAAAGGGGACCGGTCTTTCTGCTTTGGTTTCAAGCGCTCGCTGGTGCCTTGCAATCTGTTTGAGCAGATAGGCGTACTGTCCCACCTCTGTCAGGTCAATGGTCTGGGTGAGTCCTGTTTTTTCCCTGAACTCCGATTTCTCGCGGTAGAGGATATTTTCCAGGGTGTCCTGGGAAGGGATAAACTCGACGATGTTGGCCGCGATCTCACTTTGACCGAATTCCTTTGCCGCCGAGACGCGATGGTTGCCGTCGAGAACATAATACTCAT
>CAYNYM010000087.1:0-9554 GCA_964401325.1 uncultured Desulfobacteraceae bacterium
ACCGGCGCGGCCAGGCGTGTGCTTGTCGCGGGTGCCGAAATCATGACCCGACCCCTCAACTGGAAGGACAGGAAGACCTGTATCCCCTGGGGGGACGGCGCGGGGGCCGCTGTTTTGGCAAAGGGGGGAGAGGGGCATGCGATCCTGTCCTCCCACATCCATTCGGATGGGGCCAGTGGCCAGGACCTGCTGATGCCGGGAGGCGGATCCAAGACCACGCCCATCACCCATGAAAGTGTCGACAAGGGACTTCACACCCTCAACATGATCGAGGCCAATGCAAGTTTTCGGGTGGCCGTGAGGCACTTCGTGGAATCCATAAGAGAAGTGGTCACGTATAATGGTGTCGCGGTGGAGGATATTGACTGGTTTATCCCACATCAGGCCAACCTGCGCATGTTCCAGTCCATGGCCAAGATCCTGAAAGTCCCTGTGGAGCAATTTTATGTGACCCTCCACAAATACGGCAACATCTCCTCGGCATCCTGTGCCATCGCCCTGGATGAAGCGGTGCGGGACGGGAGCGTCAAGGAGGGGAATCTGATTTGCATGCCTGTTTTCGGGGGTGGATTGACTTGGGGCAGCACCCTGATCAGGTGGTAAGAGGTGAAATCCTGAATCCCGCAAAATCCAGGTGAAAATCCCACAGGGTGTCATGAATCGCTAAGGGGCCTGCTCTTCGGAGCAGGCCTTCTTTCTTTCAAAACGCGGAACTCATACGGTTTGACAAGTTTTGAGGAGGAGGTATAAAATTGGAGCAATTCAGGGCATTTTTTATAAGGTGGGAAAAATAAGGCCAACCCAGGGGGAAGGTGATTTTTTTCGGTTAATCTTTTGACTATGAAAGGAGGGTGGGTATGGCGGACAAGTCATCAGTACCCGTGATCAGGACAATGACGAGCAAAGACCTCCAACGTATTTCAGAGATCGATGAAAAGGTGCTGGGCAAATCAAGACCGGAATACTGGGAAAAGAAACTGGTAATAGTCGAACAACGATCACCCTTGGCCTCCCTGGTGGCCGAAATGGACCGAATGGTTGTAGGTTTTATCATTGGAGATGCAAGTGGCTGGGAATACGGGGCACCGGACAATGTCGGCTGGATCGATACGATCGGCATAGACCCCGAATATCAAAGAAGGGGTATTGCCAAGCTGCTCATGGTCGAGATGATCAACAACCTGAAAAAGGTCGGCGTCGATACCATCAACACATTTGTGAATTGGCGTGATTGGAGCCTGCTGCAATTTTTCGATGCCAATGGATTTCAGCGGGGAGACATGATTAACCTGGAACTGAAGGTCTAACGGCTGCTTCCATGGAGGGATCCATCCCATGGCCCCGCCTATCAAATAGGATCTTGAAAAGGCCCGCATCTTCCAGTGGCCCTTTTTCAATTTTGAACAGCGAGGTTCTTTTTCAGGTGCACTCTTATCTTGGCAAGCAACAGGGTTTTGTCCACATAGGATTCAATTCTTAATGTTGCATTTTCGCTCCCGTCATTATTGATGAATAAAATGGTGGGGACCCCCCGCACGCGATAGCGCATCAAGATTTCATCCTGCAAGGCGTGCCGTGCGGTCAGGTCCAGACGCATCATCTTGATTTGGCCACTCAATTTCAAGACCTCGGGATCGGTGAAAACCTTTTTGTCAAGGGCCCGGCAAGGACTGCACCAGTCGGCGTAGAAGTCTAGCATCAGGGGCTTTTTTTCGACCGCGGCCGAGGTGATGACCCTTTCATCATAGGGTAGCCATCGAATACCCTCTTTCTCGACGCCGCCGTGGAAAGTGACGGCAAAGGTCACGACAACAACCAAGAGGCCGAACCCCTGCTTGAAGAGCGAAAATCGCCTCATCGTCTTTCCCGTGCGGTCAATCCAACCCAGATGAAGGCCCGCAAGGATTGCGATTCCCCCCAGAAGCATGGAATTCTCAATCATGGGGACCATCAAGGGGCTGACAACGTAGGCGGCCATCCCTATCAAGACCCAGCCCATGAGTTTTCTGATCCACACCATCCAGTCGCCCGACATGGGCAAACGGTTTGATAGGCCGGAGAAAAAGGCGAGTACGGTGAGGGGCAGGCCGAGCCCCATGCTCAGGACGAAAAAATAGAGAAACCCCAGGAAAGGCTTACCCATCCTGCCCACATAGGTCAGAAGCCCCAGCAGAAAAGGGCCCAGGCATGGGGCGGCCAGAATACCCAGGGTGAGGCCCATGAAAAAAGTGCCGAAATAGCCGTTGTATTGCCGGGATGCCATCCGATTCAACCCGGCAGGCAGGCGGAATTCCCACAGTCCCAGGGAGCTCAGTCCCAAGGCAAGGAGAATGGCGGCCACGGCAAGGAGCACGTAAGGATTCTGCAGGGTCGCGCCCAGTAACCGGCCCGAAAGAGCGGCGGACAGGCCGAGCATGGAATTGGTAAAGGAGAGGCCTGCCATGTACACAAGACAATGGATCAAGGTGTGCCCCCGAAAATCCCGACTTTTTCCGCTGAAAAATGAAACCGTGATGGGAATGAGGGGATAAATGCAGGGGGTCAGGTTGAGGGCTAGACCTCCCAAAAAGATGACCGCGAGGGTCAAAAAAAGCCCGGTTCCCGGGGCCAGGCCCAAAGGCCCTCCCATCTCTTCCTTGTCTTTTATTTGACTGAGAAACAAAGACTGATTCAGGGCCTTGACCGGAGTTCCTTTCGGGCCGACCGAAAATGGGAAGGAGAGGGTGATGTCTTCAGGGGGCAGGCATGCGGAAGAGGAGCAGGCCTGATAGGAAAGGCGGCCTTTTAGAATCTTCGGACCGGGTTCGGCATCTTCATGGACGATGAGAGTCGCGCTGACCAGGATCTGTCCGGAAAGGACCTCGACCGGTTCAGGGGTGTAAGGGTAGGTCTTTCTCACGGGTTGAGGAAAGCGGAGCCCCTCAATCTTCAATTCGGGATGGGGGGAAAAAGACAGCATGGTGGGCACAATGTCTTTGATGCTCTTTGCCGGCGTGTGGATGGACCAGGGATTCGCGACATGAAGGCGCACAATAACGGGGTAGCGGTCCCCGGCCGGGTAGCGATCCTGGGAATGAAGAAGCTCTACCCCGACGGTTGACGCCCAGGGGGCGGGAACCGGGAGTAAGAGAAAAGCAAAAAAGAGGATGGAGACAAGGGCCGGTGGCTTTTTCATGTGCTGATGAATTTGTCCGGGCAAGCGATCTCTTTCCCTGGACCATGGGAGTCACCGGGATCGATCAGGCTCAAAGGTGAAAATGGGTTTATTTTACGGTGTTTCGCGATTATAAGGAAAGATAAGGGGTTCTAAGGAGACTGTCAACCTCAGACAGGCCACGGGCCGTCTGGACTGATGCAACAGGGCTCTTAAAAAAATTCTCTATCGCGTGTAAAATCCAGGAAGAAACAGGAGAAATATCCTCATGATACATTCGGATGCCGTCAGAAAGTTCTATCTCGAGTCCCTTCCTGATGCAAAGCTGGAAGGGAATCTTCTCAAGGCCCCCTGCCCGTTTTGTCCGGGCGGGGGTCGGGAAAAACCCGGCACGCTGGTGGTCTATCTGGATCCCCAGAGTTATTTCATGGGGTATTTCAGGTGCCTGAACAGGTGCCACCCGGGCGGGTTCGCCCCGTATTTCGGCCGAAGCATGGGTATAGAGCCCCGGAAGATTCCCGGCCATGATCCTGACAGGGAATACTATGTCCAGGATATCCTGTATCCCACAAAAAATCTCAACGGGGAAATCAAGAGATTCAACAGCCTGATGGGAAAAGGTGAATATGCCCGTTTTGAGCCCTACGGTATCTCGAGAGGGGTGCTGGAGGAGATGAAAATAGGTTATAACGGGCGTTATCTGGTCTATCCCTATTTCATGGGGGACGGCAACTGTTATGCCGCCCGGTGTATGCTCCCGGATCGGGAAGAAGATTCTTTCTGGCACGGAGATGAACGTTTTTTTTCAGAAGAATTTCAAGTCTTCAATATGCCGGAAATCGAGCGCTGCGAAGACGGCGCGCTTTTTATTGCGGAAGGGGAACAAAACCTCCTTGCCCTCAAGGCGTTGGGTTATCCCGGTCTGGCCGTTCCGTCATTCGCCAATCTGGAAACCTTCAATCAGGAGAGACTGGCCCTTATCAAGCATCTCTTTTTGGTGGTGAATCATTCCCCGGAGGCGCGCCTATCCGCACGGGCCCTGGCGGCCCGGCTTGGATTCAAGGCAAGAATTCTGGAATGGCCGGCCGGACTGAAGCGCGGGTACACCCTTTGTCAATTGGCGAAGGACAAGGGCAGGACCTTCAGGAGAATGGTTTCCTCCATGATAAAGTCATCCAAGTCCTTTTCCCCGCTTGTTTCCCCCGAAAGGGAACACCATCGATTTTTCTTTATGCTTGAAGAACTCAGGGGAAAAGAGCGCCTCGGCCTGGCTTCCGGGTTCGAAAAGATGGATTCGGCACTTGATGGAATTCGGGGTATCAATATCATGGGAGGTCAGCCCAAGGCCGGGAAATCCAGTTTTTTTATACAGATTTCCACAGAGGTCGCATCCAGAAAGGTCCCGGTGATCTATTATGATTTTGAAAACGGGCGGCAAAAAATTTATACGCGAACCTTATGCCGTCTCAGTTGGTTATCGGAAAAAGACATCAGATTGAAAACCGGGGATAAAGAAACAGCTGAAAGATTGACCGATGCCCGGACGGCCTTCAGGGATCTCTTTCGATATTTTCGGGTCGTCACGGATCGAAGGTTGAGCCCTGAGAGCATGAGACGCCAGATCGAGTTTTTGAAACTCGAAACCGGCGGTGATCAGGCCCTGGTCGTTGTGGACAGTCTTCACAAGCTGCCCTTCAAAAAGCTCTCGGAACGAAGAACGGGTATTGACGAATGGCTGAGACAGATGGAGTCCATCCGTGACGAGCAGAACGTTGCCTTCCTGGTCGTTTCGGAACTCTCCCGCGGGGAAGGGGGGCATTACAGCGAGATTCCCGATCTGGGGGCTTTCAAGGAATCGGGGGATATTGAATATAGCGCCGACAATGCCATGATTCTCCTGCCGAAGTGGAATCCTCTGGACCCGATTTCTTCCCAAGAGCGGACGAGCGTTCTTTGGCTGGCGGCCAGCAGAGAGAACAGCCCCGGAAA
Source organism: uncultured Desulfobacteraceae bacterium (assembly GCA_964401325.1). Taxonomy (GTDB): domain Bacteria; phylum Desulfobacterota; class DSM-4660; order Desulfatiglandales; family HGW-15; genus CAYNYM01. Next base: position 5,144 of record CAYNYM010000087.1, read on the forward strand.
GATTGCAGAGTATGTCCTGGAGTATCCCTATTGGGGGTTTAGGGAGCGTTAACCGGAACATCCGCAAATCGTATGGGCTCAGCCTCAACGAGGGCTTCGGCAGGGGGGCGGTTCCTTGTTGCCGTCGAGGATACTTTTCATGCGGTTCCTTTCCGCTTTTGTCTTGCGGATCTGATCTTCGATGGAGGCTTTTTGATCTCCAGCGACGACACTCAATCGTTCTTCAAGCTCTTCCACCTTCCGGCGCAGACGGTAGAGGTCCCGTGCAATCATGCGAATGGGTGCGGTCATCCTCTTTCTCTCATCATCCAAAAGGGGTTGGGGCGAGCGGATTTTCGTCTTTAAAATGTGTCATGACGGGTTCCTGCGGGTCCTCATCGTGACGGAGTTCCTCCAGCCATTTCCTGAGCCTCTTGATCTCTCGCCTGATCAAGGGGATCATTTTCTCCTGAATCTTCCCCCTGATGTCCTCCTCCAGCCTTTTTAGCTCATCCATGAGCCCTTCAATCTGGTCTTGGAGTGCCTCATGTCCCCCGGTGCCGGGGGTTTCGCGCGGCCTGTCTTTCGCAACGATCCATGGCGTCGAAGTCATTCGGTTCCGTTCCCTCACATCTCCCTCATCCCCGTGACCCAAGGCCATGGGCAACACCCAAATGAGGAACGGAAAGAGGAAGAGATAGGGTAAAATTTTGTTGCACATCTTGGCCTCTCGCCCTTGTGGTGTTGGGTTGCCTACAAATGGTCCCATTCCAGAGGTGTACGGCAGAGGATTTAGGGGACTTCAAGTGTCGATAATCAGAACATTGCACACCGGCCAAGATCAACAGCACCAATGCATGCCTGCAGGGGCGTATCTCATCTGACGACAAAAAAGTGAAACTCTCCTTAATCGGCTCCCTACAAATCCCCCGGGTCCGCCGATCAAGATGCTATCAGATTCCCTATTTCCTCCGGCTGGAATGTCAATTTGGAGAAGAGCTTTTTTTCCACTTCTTTGGCCAATTTAAAATTTTCTCTGATATGGGTGCGAAGATGGCGCTTGTTTTTTCCGTAGCGCAAAAGGAGGTATTTCATACGTTCCTCAAGGCTCACAACGACATCGTGGTTGACCCTTTTATCCGCGTAATAGACGATTTCCTTCTCGGATATATCCAAATGGGGATCAAAGCTCTTCAGCCTCACATGCTCTCCGACGATCTCGGCAATTTCGTTGAGATCATTGTCATCGCAGATTTCTTGTCCCCGGGCGGCGTGGTCTTCCCCTGAGGTAAGGCAGGGTGTCTTGGCGATATCATGCATCAGGGCACCGGCGCTCGTTACCTCAAGGGAGACGCTTTTTCGTGCTTCTCTCAGCCCCTGGGCGATAACCCTGGCCACTTTCTCCACCATGAGGGAATGGGCTTTGATATTGTCGAGCATTTCGTATCTATCCATAAGCGCATAGCAGTCTACAATGGAAGGAACCATACCTCTACCTCTTCATCAATGCCCCAAAGGATTTTGCGCGATCTTAAATCGTGAAATCCGTCTGGAAATCGTAAAGGTCTCACCTTGCGGGTCGCGGGTTATTCCCTGAAGCCGTTCATATCAATTGAGCCCCATGGGGGCATTGATGGATTATATATTTTATGGAATCATATTGAGCACTTTTTCTCTTGAAGTCAATGGTCAACGGGTTTTTTTGTCGGGCAGGAACCCTCGCCAACTCAGTCTTTTCATGCGGAAGAAACATCGCGGGTCCCGGATGTATTCTGACAGGGATTTGAGACATCCTGTGCCTTTTTCCCGGGGAGCGCTCAAAAGACAGGGCCTACGCGAAATACCCCTCAAGTAATCCCAGGGTTTGCCGATAAGAAAATGTGAAGGCGTTTGCAGGGCATGTCCTACTCTATTATTGAAATGATGCGTAATTTCAATAACATGAAATGGCCGAATGGGATCGTGGCAAGAATGGGCGGCGTGATCATTCTGAATCTGCCGGGCATAAGGGACGTGCGAGGGGCTCCAAAAGGCCATGGTTCAGACGCCGGGGATTTTGATGTGACACAGTGACATGGCGTTTACACCTCCCGAGGAGGTTCTCGAATCTCGGTCGCCATGAGGTCGTCAGAACAACACTGCGATTCGCATACAACTCTCTGAGTTGGAATCATGCTTATTCCCTCATTCATCCCATTAGAGGATCAAAGAAAAGAAGCGAGGGTTTCCCGTGAAGTCCCCGATTTTCTCTGTGCGTCCTTTTGCTGGACAGAAGGTCCGGAGAAATCAAGGATTTATGAATCGAATATCCTCAATTACTCCAGGCACGGATTGGCGTTGCTCCTCCCAAACAAGGACCGTCGTTTTTTTGAGATCATTGAACCCGGAGACAGGATAGCGGAGATCACCCTTTTTGCGGAATCCGCACTCACCAGGGTCGATGGCATTGTAAGGCATAAGGCGTGCATTGAGAGCGGGGACGACCGAGGTTTTTTTGTTATCGGTTTGGAGACAGAAGCACGCCTTGCCTGAATAAGCAGGATATCGATTTTCCAAATGCTTGATACGGCACGAATATTGCTTGTTTTTTCCGTTTATATCCAACTGGATGCAACGCATCGCCAGTATAAGCGCGACAATAACTATAAGAAGACATTGGGTCTAACAATATGGTAAAACCGGCTCACCATGATTCCTCAAGGCATCTCAAGCCCGTCCCTTCAAAAAGATCAAGCCTGAAGGCCACGGTCAAGGACCAGTCCGGAGCAGGCAAGAAAAGAATCGGAGAGATACTGTGTAAAGAAGGACACATCACCAGTGGGCAACTCCAGGAAGTGCTCGGCATCCAGAAGAAAAACGGGGGCAGACTCAGCACGATCCTCCTGAGGCTCGGTTATATCGAAGATCAAACCATCGTCAATGTCTTGACGCGCATTCACAATTATCCGGTCGCTGCCATCAAAAAGATGTCCCCAAGTGCTGAGGCCATAGAGGCCGTCCCCTATGAAGTGGCCAAAAAATACATGGCCTTTCCTCTGGCTCTCAAGGAAAAGACCCTGCAGATCACGATGACGGAACCCACGGACACCACTGCAGTCGAAGACCTGCAGAAAGGGGTCCAGATGGGGCTGAGTGTCTTTGTTTCAAGCGAAAAGGATATCATTGAGGCCTACAAGAAGTATTACAAGATCAGCGGTGAGGAATACGATAGTTTTTTTTCCAAAAAGGAACTGGAAGGAGAGGACGAGGATTTACCCGTCACCCAGATCGAAGACATCGGCTCCCTCGTCTCAGAGGCCGCCGGGGACATGGAGCTGGAAACCGCGGGTGAAGAGGAGATTCAGGATGAGTTCTCCGCCGGCGATGCGCCGATTATCAAACTCGTGAACGGCATCATGATCAAGGCGGTCAATGATGAGGTGAGTGATATTCATATTGAGCCCTTTGAGAAGTCCTTGCAGGTCAGGTACCGATTGGACGGCACCCTCTACAAATCCATGAACCTGCCCCTCACCATCAAAAACGCCCTGGTCTCGCGGATCAAGATCCTGGCCGGTCTGGATATTTCCGAGAGGCGCGTGCCCCAGGACGGTCGGATCAAATTGCGCCTTGGGAAGAAAAAAGCGATTGATTTTCGTGTCTCCACCCTGCCCACCCTGTTCGGAGAGGGCATTGTCATGCGAATCCTGGACCCGGCCGCCCTGAACGTGGATTTGACAAAACTGGGCTTTGAGGTCGAGACCTACGCGGGCATCAAGCGCTGTATCCAAAGGCCCAACGGTTTGCTGCTCGTCACCGGCCCCACAGGAAGCGGTAAGACCACCACACTTTACAGTATCCTCAACGCCCTCAACAAAGAGGATATCAAGATTCTTACGGCCGAGGATCCCGTCGAATTCAATTTCCGGGGCATCAATCAGGTCCATGTAAGGAATGAAGTGGGAATGACCTTTGCCGCAGCGCTCAGGTCATTCCTCAGGCAGGATCCCGACATCATCATGGTCGGCGAGATTCGGGATATGGAGACGGCTGAGATCGCTATCAAGGCGGCGATGACAGGTCACCTGGTTTTCAGCACCCTTCATACCAACGACTGTCCCTCTACCATCGGTCGATTGGTGGATATCGGAATACCGTCCTATATGCTGGCCTCGTCAGTGAGCATGGTCCTGTCCCAACGACTGGCCAGAAAGCTTTGTCCGAAATGCAAGACACCGATCGATGGCATTGATCCGAGAGAATTGGAGGCCATGGGTTTTGCCAAGGACCAAATTCCGGATCTGACTCTGTATGGTCCCAATGGATGCCCTGCATGTAACGCCGGACACAAGGGACGTGTGGGTCTTTACGAACTCATGGAGGTCACCGATGAGGTCTCCAAGGCCATTAATGCCAACGTCGCAGAGGATCAATTGAGAAAGACGGCGATCCA
>CAYNYM010000088.1:0-9468 GCA_964401325.1 uncultured Desulfobacteraceae bacterium
TGTACAGTTCTTCGGGAAGAAAATCCCCTTTGTAAAGCACGATTCCCTGTTTGTATAGGGAGAGAGCGTCCTTTTCCTTTCCCTTTTTTTCCTCGGCCTCTCCCTCTTCGATCAGGGACATAAATTGGTAGACATCCACCTCGCAGAGATCCCCGTCCAGGTACAGTTGATTTTCCTTCAGGTGGACATAGGATGAACCGAACGCGCTATCCATTTCGGGCTCTAGGGACTTTCTGAGGCGGTGAAGGGCCGCCTTGAGATTTTTTATCGGTGACCCGCTCTCGGGCCAAAGATCGTCCATGATGAGCTCGGCCGAGATCTTCCCTGAACCCCGGGCAAGAATGGCCTTGAGAAGGGCCTTTGGTTGATTCCCCTCCCAGTCGTTTTCCGCCATGGAAATCCCATCCCGACCTATCCGAAATTCGCCCAGGGTCCGGATAAAAATCCGAGGGACTTTGGCGCGATAGATGGCTTTCATGATCGGCTGTGCCTTTTTGCGGATTTCCCGGCGGGTGTCTTGCTTCAGCCGATCGAGTTCCGGACCGGCCATATCGGCAAGGTGCTCCACCAAGAGGCAACCGGCATAGTTTTCAGCCTCCGCAACTTGAAGTTCAAAAACCAGGCCGCAGGCCCTTGCCAGGTCTTTGTCGCTCAATATCGTAAGCCTTTTGTAGCCTCTTTCTTCAGCAATCCTGAACGCAATCGCCAAATGGGAGGCGCTCTCATCGAACTGCGAATTACGCCACTTCCACAGTGCCTGCGCCAGATGACACTCAGCCGTGTAAATGACACTCTTGATCCTGGAGAAGTATTCCAGGGCCTCGGGCAGCAGGTCCCCCGCCCGGGGATCACCCCGGAGGTGAAAACAGAGCAGCCCCATCAACAGTCTTCCCAGGTAAATATGAAATTCAGAGTCTGTGTGCCCACTCGAAAAGGCCTTCGTCGCCCGGTAAACGAGACCTCGGCTTTTCCGGAAATCGCCCTGACGGTAACAGCCTATCCCCATGAGGAGGAAATACATGGCCTCCCCGAAACGGTTTCCTGTGACACGGGAAAAATTCAAGAGGCTCCTCCCGACGTCGGCGGCAGCCAAGTAGTTCCCGGCGTAGATGTTCAGTCGCATTTCCGAATAGTGGGTAGGGGAACAAAAAAACTGAAACCCGTATCTGTCCAAACCCTCCTTCAAAAACCCAACCTTTTCCGCGGCTTCCTCGAAATCCCCCCGAAACAGGGCGAGTTCGCAGAGTTCTTTTGCCAGCAACATGTCCAGCTCTCGGATGCCCGTTTCCCTGGCCACACGAATTCCCTCTTTCGACAGGGCCTGTGCGTGGGAAAACTCACCGAGATAGATCAACCCGATCAGGGCGCCTACGATCGCATTCAGCAAAAGCACCTTGTCGCCAATTCTCTTCGCCTCGGTTTTTGCCTTGCTGCAGGCCAGGAACCCTCTCCGCGGATCGCCTCCCCGCAGGGAATAGGCCATACCCAGGGCACACCAGAGGTAGGCTTTTCCCCGCAAGACGGTCCTCTTATCCGTAGCCCTCAGGAGGGATTCGGCGCTCTCAATAAGTTCCGCCATCGGGATAAAATCACTCCCCCTTGCAAGGGTTGTCTCGATCAGGAGAGCGAGCGAGCCCATTCGGCCCCCGGCATCGCCCGCCTTCTCAAAGAGGTCGAAGGCATCCTTCAAGGTGCCGATATTCTCCTCCACCTCCTTGCAGCGGCGGGCCAGTGAAAGATAAAACATCAGCCAGGGTCTGCGCAAGACCAATTCCTCCGGGAGGGCACGGAGCCATCGTGCCAGATCCGCTATCCTCCCGCTCCTCCAGATGTGAACGCCAATGCGCTCCAGGGAGCGCGCGGCGTTGTCATAGGCACGGCACAGGAGATAGAATTCCACGGCCTGCTCCGGATCGCCTCTTTTTTCATAGAGGGTTCCGGCCCTGAAGAACAGGGCGCGTCTTTCTTGATCATCCCGTTCGGTCTCGAATTTTTCCCTCAGAAATTCCCCAAAGAGTTGATGAAATCGGAAGACCTCCCCCTTTTCCGAATCAAAGACCGAGGTCACAAAAAGGTTCCTTTCTGAAAAATCTCGAAGTACCTCTTGGGCATTTTTTACCCTGGTGTAATGTTCGAGGAAACCTGGATCCATCGTCTTCAGAATTGAGCATTCGATTAGAAGATTCCGCGTCTCCTCCGGTTTGGAAGCGAAGATCTCCTCGGCAAAGTACCGAAAGATCTCTCCTTTAAACCTTCGAGGCGCATCACTCGCAAAGTAGTGTTCTCTCGAATCCTCGGGCATCCGCAGCAGGACCTCCGAAAGTAACACAAGCCCGCCGACCCAACCCTCGGTCAGTTGGTGGATCGACCTGATCTGCTCGGAGCGCAGGGAGATCCCGTGGCAATCCCGCAGAAATGACCCGGTTTCATCGAGGGTAAAGGCAAGGTCCTCGTTGGTGATGACAAAGACCTGCTGTTTGACCTTCAGATCCTGGAGCTGCAAAGGAGGCATCTCCCTTGAGACCGCGAGAAGGTGGATATCCGGGGGTAGCTCCTCGATCAAGACCTGAAGGAGCTTAAAAGAAGGGGCATCGGGTTGCAGTCGATCCAGACCGTCGAGAACGATTTGAATTGGCCCGGAGACGCATTCGAACAGGGAGTCTATCCACCCCCGGTACAAGGGAAGTTCAAGTCGGGGCCCTGTGTTGACATAAGGGTAGGACAGGAGGGGTTCAAGGTCGACATGGTCGAGGGCCTCTTGGAGACTTGCAGCGATCAAATAGAAAAGGTTTGCCGGGTCCGACTCGCTACGGTTGAGGTTGGCCCAGGCCAGAGGCGTATGGAGGGTTCCGGCATATGCCGCTACGAGCGTTGACTTCCCTTGGGCGGCCTGGCCCAGGAGGAGAGTCAGTCTTTTGTCCTTGTTTTGCTGCAGACACTCGGTGAGCCTGGGACGGGTCAGAATGCCGGGCAGTCTGGGAGGGCTAATCTTCGAGATATTCAGCTTTGGCCTCATATCCTCACGTCACAAGAAAATCACCTCGAGAGCAGCATCGTTCGCGTGGAGGAGAGCTAGAGATTCATCATGTCTTTCGAGACCGCGAAAAGCCTTCAGCCAAAAAGATCCAATCCAATGAGACCAATTATGGTCCCTCCAAAAGGACCCGTCAAGAAATTTTCTTTCCCGGCTCCAATCACGGTAAGAGGCGGGGGCCGCCGGTCTGGAGAAAAAACCCTTACCCATGAAAATAAAAAAACGCCCCGAGTATACACGGGGCGCTTTTTCCTTTAAATGATTCAATAAAACAGGCCCTATTCTTCCTTGACCGATGTCTCGAACTTCAGCCCATACTTTTCAATCCTCGCATGCAGGGTCGGGCGGGAAAGCCCCAGGAGTTTGGCTGCCTTGGATCGGTTGCCGCCGCTCAGGTTAAGGGCCTCGCTGATGAGGATACTGGCGAACCTGTCCATGGTCGTATCAAAAACATGCTCCTGATCCCTGGCGCTCAACAGCTCATTCGCCCAGCGCTTGATGGTCTGTTCCGCTGTTTCGTCGTTGGCGGATCGGCCCAGCGCCTCGCCCCGGATGGCCTGGGAGATGCCCTCGGGGCTTATGGGGGCTCCGCGGCTGAATATCAGGGCCTTCTGGATGGTATTGGCAAGTTCCCTGACATTGCCCGGCCAGGGGTAATTCTTGAGCATGGCACTCGCCTCTTTGGTCATTCCCGGGTAGTCCATGCCCATTTCTGAGGCATACCTGGAGATGAAATATTCGCAGAGCAGAGGGATATCGCCGGGCCGCTCCCGCAGGGGTGGCAGCCAGATGGTCACCACTTTCAGACGATAGTACAAATCTTCGCGGAACCGGCCCTCTGCCAGGGCGTCTTCCAGGTTGCGGTTGGTCGCTGCAATAATCCGCACATCCACAGGAAGGGTGTCTCGCCCGCCGAGGCGCTCGATGCTCTTTTCCTGGAGGAGCCTCAAAATCTTGGATTGAATGGAAAAGGGCATATCCCCGATCTCATCCAGGAAGACCGTGCCGTGGTTGGCCTGTTCGACCTTTCCGACCCGGCGATGGACCGCACCCGTAAAGGCCCCCTTTTCGTAGCCGAACAATTCACTCTCAAGCAGGGTTTCCGGAATAGCCACACAGTTGATGACCAGGAAGGATTTGTTGGCCCGGAGGCTGTGCTGATAGATGGCCCTTGCCACCAGTTCCTTCCCCGTGCCCGAATCGCCCCGAATCAGAACCGTCGCATCCGTCGAGGAAACACGCCCGATGGCCTTGTAGATATCCTGCATGACCTTGCTCCGGCCGATGATGCCTTCCCTGTCGGTCATATCTGGGGTGGCATTCATATCCACCGGAGAGCGCATGAAACGGCTGGCCTCCAGCGCCTGACCTATAACCGCAAGCATATCAGGGATGTCGAAGGGCTTGAGGAGATAGTCGAAGGCCCCCATCTTCGTGGCCTCGATGGCCGTTTCCGTGGTACCATAGGCCGTCATAATGATGACCGGTAGTTTGGGTTCAATCTCGTTGATGACCTTGTAGGTCTCAAAGCCGTTCATCCCAGGCAACCGCATGTCAAGAATCACCAGATCCGGTGATTTTTCGCGGACACTTTTCACGCCCGCCTCGCCTGAGGCGGCGCTCTCCACGGCATAGCCCTCTTCCGCGAGAAGCTTCTCAAAACTCTTTCTTAATTGATCATCGTCATCAATGATCAGTATCGTGTTCAATATCCTCCTCCTTTACCGGGAGGGCGATGATAAAAGTTGCCCCCTCGTTGCGCTTGGATGTCAAGTTCAGCGAACCGCCGTGCTCTTCGATAATTCGGGTCGTGATGCTGAGGCCCAGGCCCGAGCCCTCCTCCTTGGTGCTGAAAAAAGGTTGAAAGACCTTTTCCCGGATGGATTTTGGAATACCGGGGCCGGTGTCGGTCAGGCGAATAACCGCCGAAGGTCCCGAATCGCCGGCATAGGACACATCCTCGTTGATGAATATTTTTCCGTCCATACCCTTCATGGCCTCGCAGGCATTTTCGATCAGATTCGCCAGGGCCTCTTTTAATTGCTCGGGATCGACCTGAACCTCCGGGAGGTTTTTTTTTCGATGCACCTCAATGAGCACATCGTAGGATTCGAGGCGGTGACGGAGCAACTGGATGACCATATCCACGACCTCCGAGGGGCTTACCCTCTGCATTTTGAGCTTGGGAGGCCTGGAAAACTCAAGAAAATTCTGCACAATGGTGTCTGTGTGGTCGATCTCCTCGGAGATGACGTCAAAGTCCTCTCTCTGGTCCGAAGACAAATCAAGGGTCCGGCCAAGGGAAAAAAGCCGCATCTTTACGGACGTGAGAGGATTTCGAAGACTGTGGGCCATACCGGCTGCAAGCTTTCCCACCATCGCCATCTTTTCCGCCTGCAACAGATGCTCCCGGCTTTTCTCCAACTCCGTGTGGGTCTGATCCACATCTTCGATCAAGCCCCGAACGCTACGCCTGAGGGCCTTTACCTCGTCATCGGACTCCCCCGCTCCCGCCTCCCGATCCGCTTCAAGGGCCAGCCGTCGCACCGGTCCCAGGATGTTATTTACGAGAACAAAGGCAAGGAGTACGGCCAAAAAGATGACGACAAAAATGGCCGTTCCAGCAATAATCCTGAGCCGGGCGGCCTGGGCATGGCTCATGGTCTTGGCCTGCGCGATTCGCTCTTTGTAGAAGTCCCTGTATTCCCGGCAACTGTCCAGGATCTGGAAGTAGTGATCGCGAACATCCTTATGGAGCCGGGAGCCCGTTTCCCGCTGTCCCTTCTGGTATAGCTGGATGACTTTATCCTGGGACCCGATATAAGCCATGTAGTCCGCCTCAATTCGGTCAATGACCCGACTTTGCCCCTCAGGCTCAGAAAAAGACCGGGCCTCTTCGAGCCGCTGCCTGAAGACCTGGCGATATTCTCCCAGGGCCTTCAGCCAGTCGGGATCCCCATCCTGATAATAATAGGAGACAAATCCCTTTTGGTAGGCAAGAGATGATTCCAGGGCCTCAGCCGCCTGAGAGGCGGCCACGTTTTTGTCGATGAGGTAGGTCAAAAGGCCTTCCATCCGGTAGGTGTACCACACCATGACCAATCCGCCTACCAGGGTGATGAGCACCAGCGTGGCAAGTACCGTATAGATCCGTACACGAAGGCTGATCTGATTCCACATGTGTTGAATTCCCATGTTGCAGGGTCTGAGCTGCATCGTCCCAGGAAGGCCCGGCGGTGTTTCCCGGGAATTGATGCACCCCTTAGGGGCCATTTCTCTTGCGTTGAAAAACCCGGCCCTCAGGACCGGGGCAGACCGGATTTCTTACTTCGGAGCCCTTCCGGTTATCCCTGCGATTAAATTAATAAAGATAAGGTCTCCTTGCCCTGTTGTCAAAACCCATAGGGGGCGTCTTGCGGGGAAGATTCCCGTCACACCCCGCAGGACAGCCTAAAGGCCGCAGGCCTTGATCGCCTCGCAGACCTCCTTGAACACATCCGTGAGCCTGAGGACCCCCACAATGTCATTCCCCCTTGTGACGAGAAGGGACTGATGATGCCCCATGAGCAACTGATGGAGAGCCTCTCCCAGAGAAGCATTCTCATCCACGTACTCGCCCTCGGTCGGGGTGTACATGATGTTTTTCACCCGCATGGAAAAGGCCTTTTGGCAGATGTCGTTCAGGGGTTTTTCCCAAAGTTCGTAGTGGGAGAGCATGGACTTCAAAAAGCTCTTGGTAAACCCCCCCCACCGCGTGAGATACTTTGATTCGGAAATCTCTCCATACTTGGGCTCGAGCGCACCAAGGATATCGAATTGGCTGAGTTTGCCTACGATTTTCTTGTCCTTGTCGAACACGAGGACCGCCCGATGCCGGTATTTGCTCTGATCAAACTCTTGCTGTGCCTTTTCCAGGGCCTGGACCGCCTCATAGAGGGTGGCCTCTTCCGAAACCGTGGCGTATTCGGCCAGTGGAACCATCAACGCATCGACGCTTATCGTCCTCATACCGTACCCCCTTTAACCTGTTAGTAAAAATTGAAGTCAAATCCTGTCGGATAAAAGCGCACACCGTTAAGAGGATCTTCACGGCGACATGGCGTCGTACTTTTTGAGTTTTTTGTGCAGCGTCTTTCGGGTAATACCGAGACGCCTTGCGGCCTCACTCTTGTTGCCCCCGGAAAGCTCCAGGGTTTTAAGGATCGTTTGCCTTTCCACCTCATCCAGGGGCATCTCCACCAATAGGATATTTGACAAGGGTTTCGTTTCCTCGATCCGCGTTTCCCTGAGGATCAGGGGAAAATCCTCCTCACCCAGATATTCGGATCTCGCGAGAACGACCCCTCTCTCCACTGCGTTCATGAGTTCCCGGACGTTTCCGGGCCAGTCATACCGGATGAGCCGATCCATGGCCTGGGGCGTGAGGCCCTTGATCGACTTGTTGTTCTTTTTTGAAAAGATATCCAGGAAGTGCTGCGCCAGGAGCGGGATATCCTCTCGCCTCTCTCTCAGGGGAGGAATGGTCAGGTTCACCACGTTGAGCCGATAATAGAGATCTTCTCGGAACCGCTCCTCCTCGATTTCACGGAGCAGGTCCCGGTTTGTCGCGGCAACGACCCTCACGTCCACGCGAATGACCGCCTCACCCCCCACTCTCGTGATTTCTCTTTCCTGAAGAACGCGGAGCAATTTGACTTGCATGGCCAGGGACATCTCGCTGATCTCGTCCAAGAACAGGGTCCCGCCCTGGGCCTGAACGAGACGTCCCTCTTTTCTTCGATGGGCCCCGGTAAAGGCCCCTTTCTCGTGACCGAAGAGCTCCGATTCCAGGAGGGTTTCCGTGATGGCCGCACAATTGATTTTCACGTAGGGGCCGGCCTTTCGCGGACTGTTGTAATGAATCGCCCCGGAGATCATTTCCTTGCCGGTTCCGGATTCCCCGCCGATGAGCACCGTGGCCTCGCTCGGCGCCACCTGTGCCACGGTTTCCAGGAGCTGAACCATGGCGATGCTTCGCCCGATGATATGGTGCCGATCGAAATGGCTTCCCAGGCTCTCCCGAAGAAGTCGATTTTCCTCCCTGAGATGGGTATGGTCCATGGCCCGTTCCATGGTGAGCCGGAGTTCATCAAAGTCCAGGGGCTTGGTCAGGTAATCGTAGGCGCCCTTTTTGAGGGCCTCCAGGGCGGTTTCCACCGATGAATAGGCGGTCATGATGATCACGGGAATGGCGGGATTAAAGGCCTTGATTTCCCGCAGGGCCTCGAGGCCCGAGACCTTGATCATGCGGATGTCCATCAGGATCAGGTCAAAGGCCCGCACATGGACCTCCTCGATGGCCCGAGAACCGTCGTTTGCCTCGAGGACATCATATCCCCAGCCTCCCAGGAGGGTTCTCAGCATGGTGCGATGGGCGGAGTCATCGTCTACGATCAGGATATTGGTCTTCTTTTTCATGATGGATCGCCCTCTGACTGTTTGATAAGGGTTACCGATCTTGCTGTCCTTTTTCTGTTCTCAGCCGCCCTCTCCCCCCCGATTCTGAGGCCTCCACAGTGCCCACAAACCGGCATCTCGAATCAATGATCTTCCTTGGGCAGCAGGATCGATACCCGGGTCCCTTTGCCGACCTCACTTTCCACCTGCACTTGTCCCCCATGGGATTCGATGATCTTGTGGACAATGGCCAGGCCCAAGCCCGTTCCTGACTGTCGGGTGGTAAAATAGGGATCGAAGATGTGGGCCAGGTCTTCCTTCTTAATGCCCGTGCCTGTGTCCGAAACGCTGATTTCCACTTTTCCGGAATCCCCCCCGGCACGGAGTCCAATAGAAAGGGTTCCGCCCTCCTCCATCGCCTCCACGGCGTTCAAGCAGAGGTTGAGGAGGACCTGGTTGAACCGGTCGGGATCCAGCGGGACCTCCCCAATCTCCGGCGAGAGGTCCTTTTCGATATGAATGCCTTTGGCCTCGGCCTGTTTTTCGATCATCTTCAGGGAGTGTTGAATCACCGTACGGATCGGGACCGGACGTTTCTGCATCTTTACGGGTCGTGCAAATTCTAAGAGCTGGCTGATCACGCGGTTCAGCCGGTCCACCTCGTGGATCATGATCGTTGCGGTTGCCTGATCTTGCGGGTTCTCCCTGTAACGGTCCCTGAAATACGTGGCGAATCCCTTGATGGAACTCAAGGGATTGCGGATTTCGTGGGCAATTCCCGCGGCCAGCCTTCCCAGGGAGGCCAGACGCCGGCTCCGCTCGATCTCCTTCTTGAGGTGTCGAACCTCCGTGAGATCCCTGAAAAGCATAATATATCCCCAAGAGGTCCCGTCCTCCCCGGCCAGAACGGAAACGCTCACATCCAAGGGAACGGTGATGCTTCCCTCGAGAGGATAGTCCACCTCTTTTTCCAGAATCTTGTCGCTCCCTTTGACCTC
>CAYNYM010000089.1:0-9411 GCA_964401325.1 uncultured Desulfobacteraceae bacterium
CGCACAGATTGTTGATGAAGATATCAGCCCTCTGGGCCGCTTCTGCAATGGTGGTTCCTTCCTCCACCTCGATAGATTTTTCGTCGGGCAGAAATGTCACCCGGAATGTCCTCATGCCGGTCTCCTGAAAGATGAATTGATCGCCGCTGCGGCAACTGTCTCAGGGCCTTTTGTGTCCCTGGGGTTGCTTGCGCAACGGACAAAAAAGCAATCTATTTTTTATATCATGGGGCCTGAAAATATCAAATAGAAATGTCTCCATGTCCAAACCACAGACGGCGGGTCAGGGTCCTTCCCGTTGGCGCCTTTTCAATGACATTGGGGTCTTAACACCTTCTTGAGACTGATGATTTTCAGGATATGGGATTTTCGGTTGACCTACTATATGTGGTGGTCTAATATTAATGTTTGTCAACATATCATAAGATGAAGCTCAAGGACCTGACACGTCTGCATCGTGACGCCCCGAGAGATCGGCAGGGGGTGCTCCGGGAATTCCAAACGGGAGTGTTCCTCCTGAGATTTCTTCTCATGACCGCCCCATGTGCGTAATTTCCGAGCGTTTTCATTTCTTCAGGTGTCAGGTTTGGATTCCCGAATGTCGGCGGCAAGACCAAATCCAAGGAGGGGGTTGTTGAAAAACCCGGGGACCGGATATCGTCCGCCACGTCGTATTTTTTTTGCCAAGCCATTTTAGGAGGGCCCATTTATGGCTCAGATGACCAATCGAAAGACCGGGGAAGATGAGACCTTCGATCTCGCTTCCTACAGGTGGGATGACCATCTCTTTTCCGACCTCCTGGCCAAAGAGAACCTCCTTGACAGTGATCAGGCCATGAGCATAAGCCGATCCCTGCGGGAGGAGATCAAAAAAAGAGAACTGCAGGTGATTACCATTCCACTCCTGGAAAGGATCATCGAAGACAAGCTCAAAGAATACGGCCTGGACAAGACCAGCCCCGTCAGGCTGCACAGTGCGGCCTTCCTGAAAAAAGAAGCCCTCGTCCTCTCCATGAACGCTCAGACGGTCCTGGAGAGGCGTTACCTGAGAAAAGATGCCCACGGGCGTCTCCTGGAGACGCCGGAACAAATGTTCGAACGGGTTGCAAGGCACGTTGCCGGGGCGGAGAAGGCTTACGGGGACGAGGAATACGCCAAGGAGATCGGGGATCGTTTCTACCGGATGATGACGGAATTCCGGTTTCTCCCCAACTCTCCGACCCTGATGAATGCGGGTCGGACCCTCGGGCAACTTGCAGCCTGCTTTGTGCTTCCTGTCGAAGACAGCATGGAAGGCATTTTTGATGCCCTGAAAAACGCCGCCATGATACACAAATCCGGGGGGGGGACGGGCTTTTCCTTCTCCCGCCTACGTCCGAAGAACAGCAAGGTGGGCACCACGGGAGGTATCGCCTCGGGGCCCGTCTCCTTTATGAAGATTTTCAACACCGCCACCGAACAGGTCAAACAGGGCGGAACCAGGCGAGGGGCCAATATGGCCATTTTGCGGGTGGATCACCCGGATATCATGGAGTTCATCGCCTGCAAGAAGATCAACAGGGAACTCAACAATTTCAACATCTCCGTGGCCCTGACCGATACCTTTGTGGTGGCACTGGAGAAGTCGGATCTTTACGACCTCATTGATCCCAGGGACAAGAAGAAAAAAGGCGAGCTCAAGGCCTCCGAGGTCTATCAAACCCTTGTGCACCATGCCTGGGAAAACGGCGACCCGGGCGTCATTTTTCTGGACAGGATCAACAGGGACAACCCTACGCCGGATCTCGGGGCCATTGAAAGTACCAACCCCTGCGGGGAGCAACCCCTGCTTCCCATGGAGGCCTGCAACCTGGGATCGATCAATCTTTCAAAATTCGTCACAGAACGAAAAGGCAAACCGGCCGTTGATTTCAAAGGCCTGGGCGACACCGTTCGTCTGGCCGTTCGATTCCTGGACGATGTCGTGGACGTGTCCCGCTACCCCCTGCCCGACATAGAGCGCATGGCTCGCGGTAACCGAAAAATCGGGCTCGGGGTCATGGGGTTTGCCGATATGCTGTTTCAGCTCATGATTCCATACGATTCAGGGCAAGCCCTCGAGACGGCGGAAAAGGTCATGGCCTTTATTCAGGAGCAATCCCACGAGGCCTCGAGGGGCCTGGCCCTGGAACGGGGCGTGTTTTCGAATTTTGACAAGAGCATCTACCGGGACCCGGGCGGTTGCCGGTATCGGAACGCCACCACAACGACCATTGCGCCCACCGGCACCCTGAGCATTATCGCCGGATGCTCCAGCGGGATCGAGCCTCTCTTTGCCCTGAGCTTTATCCGGCATGTCATGGACGGTGATGCGCTGCCGGAAACCAACCCCTGCTTTGAAAGGGTGGCCAAGGAGCGAGGCCTTTATTCCCCCGCATTTATGGGGGAGGTGGCCCGGAAAGGGAGCATCCGACACATGGAGGGCATTCCGAACGATGTGAAGGCCGTTTTTGCCACCGCCCATGATGTGACGCCGGAATGGCATGTGAGGATGCAGGCGGCCTTTCAGAAGTATACGGACAATGCGGTGTCAAAGACCGTCAATTTGCCCCGCGACGCCACCCCCGAAGATGTCCGAAAGGTCTATGACCTGGCCTACCGGCTGGGGTGCAAAGGGGTCACGATCTACCGGGACGGCAGCAAAGACAACCAGGTGCTGAGCGTTGATAAGGGGCCCGAAGAAGGGGCGACCGCCATGAAGGACGTCAAGGAACGTCCGGAAACCCTGGAAGGCTTTACCACCAAGATCGCCACCGGCATGGGCAACCTCTATGTGACCATTACGGAACTGGACGGCAAACCCTTCGAGGTCTTCGCCACCATCGGAAAATCGGGCAAATCCACCATGGCCAAGACAGAGGCCATCGGGCGCCTTGTCTCTCTGGCCCTCCGGTCGGATGTGCCTGTGGTAAAGATCGTGGACCAGCTCAAGGGGATCTGCGGTGAGTACCCGGTGTTTCAAAAGGACGGCATGATCCTGTCCATTCCCGATGCGATCAGCCGGGTCCTTGAGAGAAGGTATCTCAACGGCAAGACTGAAAGGCACGGCAAGCGTGAAAACAGTCTCCTCGGGACCACGTGTCCCGAATGCGGTCAAACCGTCAGCTTCGAGGAGGGCTGCATGACATGTCATTTTTGCGGGTACACCCAGTGTGGCTGATCTGCCCTATCAGGGTGCCCTTGCACTCTAAGATTTACGGGAGGCCGGGATGGACCCGACATAGAGACAGGTAATCCCCATTGTCAGGCGATAGACCGCCACGTCCATGAGTCCGGCCCGGGCCATCAGGGCCGTGAAGGCCTCGGGCGAAGGGAAGTGCATGACCGAATCTGCCAGGTAGGCGTAGGCCTCGGGATTTGGAGAAAGGGACCGGGCCAGGAGGGGCAGGATGACCTTCAGGTACAAACCGTAGAGGGGTCGAAGGAGCGGTGTCTTTGGAAAATTGAACTCCAGCACCATGACCCGTCCTCCGGGAGTGACGACCCGCGCCATCTCCTGAAGGGCCCGAGTCCTTTCAGGGATATTTCGAATGCCGAAGGCCATGGCGGCCGTATCAAAAAAATCATTGGGAAAGGGCAAAGACAGGGCATCTCCCTTCAGAAAATCTATCCGATCGGCCAAATGACGACCCGCCACCTTTTTTTTCCCTTGAACCAGCATCTCCCGAACAAAGTCCAATCCCGTGACACGGATCCGGGGGTATCTCAAGGCCGCCTCGATGGCCAGGTCGCCTGTGCCCGTGGCCACGTCCAGGAACCGGTTGGTCCTGAAAAATGACATGCGTCTCACGCAAGAGCGCCGCCATGCCACATCGCGCCTCAGGCTGAGCAGGTGATTGAGCACATCATACTTCGAGGTGACGGTGGCGAAGATATCCTGCACCATGTGGACCTGCTGTGCCTTGGAGACATCTTTGACGGAAGGATATTTTGGACTGGGCATGTTCCGGTTCCGTTCTTTGTGTTCAGGCTTCCTGCCCCTGAGGATCCTGGGCCGCGGCCTCCGTTTTTTTCATCTTCCGGTTTCTGGCCCAGGCCTTGATAACGGCCTGGACAAGGGTCGCCAGAGGAATGGCAAAGAACACACCCCAAAAACCCATTGTGCCGCCGAATACCAGCACCGCCACAATGATGGCCACGGGGTGCAGGTTGACGACCTCCGAAAAGAGCAGGGCGACCAGGATGTTTCCGTCCAAGATCTGAATGACCGTGTACGCCCCCACCAGATAAGCAAAATGGGTGCCCCATCCCCACTGGAAAAAGGCAATGGAGGCCACGGGCAAGACCATAAAGATGGCCCCAAAATACGGGATGAGGACGGACAGTCCGACAAAAAGGCTCACCAGCATGGCATACTGGAGGCCCAGGAAGGTGAAGGTCAGAAAACTGGAAGACCACACGATGAGAATTTCCCAGCACTTGCCCCTCACATAGTTTCCGATCTGCCGGTCCACCTCATACCATACCTCCGTTACCATGCCCCGCTGTTCCGGAAGGAAACCCGCGACCCAGTCTAGAATGCGTTTCTTGTCCTTAAGGAAGAAGAAGACGAGGAGGGGCATGAGGAAGAGGTATACCATTATCGTGAAAATACTGCGCACCGAGGACACGGACAGGGACAGTATGCGCTGGCCGAAAAAGGTGAGTTCAGAGCGCAGTGCGCTGCTCAGTTCCAGGACCTGCTTTTCGGAAATAAAGTCCGGAAACCGGTCGGGCAGTCGCAGGAGTTCCTGTTGAACCCAGGAGATCATGGATGGCAATTCCTGGATCAATTGGCGGATCTGCTGCCAGATCAGGGGAAGCAAGCCAAAAAGGAGAAAAAGCAGGAAGGCCGTAAAGACCAGAAAGACGATCATGACGGCCAAGAGCCTGGGTATCCTATGCCGTTCAAGGTAACCGACCAGGCCCTCGAGAAGATAGGCGAGGACGGCACTGGCAAGGACCGGGGCAAGCATGTGCCCCAACATGATGACCCCCAGAAAACCGATGATGAGCATAACCGACAGGATAACCACCTGGGGGTCGGATAAATGCCGTTTGAACCATCTGCTGATCACGTTCATGAGCGTTTCTCGTTCTTTTCAGGATCTAAAGAACCATCGATAGGCGAGCAGCACGGCCAGAAAAAAAAAGATCACCCACTCACTGGCATGCAGTTTCTCACCATGAAGGCATACGCCGTAAAGACTCCCGCCCAGGATAGAGATGGCCCCCATCATCAGGATGCCCCTGGAAAGGGTTATTCCGGTGCAATAGAGGGCGAAAAGGCTGGAAAAAGAGAGAAGCCCGATCAAGAGACACACGACAAAGGCACCGGACATGATGGATTGATAGAGCCCGTCCCCTGTGCCGGCGGTCTTCTTGAGTGAGAGATTGAGAAATATGTTCAGGATCGACACGGTTATGATCAGCAGGATGGTGAGTGATTTCATTTTCTTCCCTCTTGTTGAATCGTCGGGGCCGGTCATCTGTCTTGCTTCGGGAAGTCCGATCCCTTTCCCGACCAAGTGGGGGCGGGACGATCCGATGCGCCGGGATTCTTTCAATGCCCCCAGTCATATCAGTAAACTCGAAAAGCGGCAAGTCAAGACAAGGGTCATCCAGGCTCCCATGTGTTTTTCCGTTGGGCTTGCCCCGGGAGAAGGCCCCGGTGTGTGGGAAAAATACCCAGAAAAATGAGCCGCAGCCCTTATGGACATTGCCGCAAGACCTGCCATAATGCTCACCAAGATCCCCCCCTTATAAACCTGCCCCTAACAAAAAAGTGGGGCATATGAACGGAAGCTGAGTAACGAGAGTTCAGGTCGAAATAAGGCCGCCTACTCTCTCAATATAGGTCTGAAAAAGGACGTATAGAAGTCAACCAACAGCCTAACCCGATAAGACGAACCGTTAATGTGGGTAACCGATAACGCAACCTTAGCCGGAGTACAATCGTTCCGTCAATATGTCAACCTTCAGCCTAACTGTGGATTATTGAAACGTGGTGCTTTGCTGGAAGAACACCATTAAACATCATTTGAATCCTTTGCATGTTTACTGTCGTCTCAGAGATTTGGGTCTCAGAAAGGAGTCTGCCGTTTTTCTTTGTACAATTTATGAGCGCGCAGTCTTCAAATTCTTTATGGGTAGAACCTGAAAATGGTACCGAGACGTGATTGTTTCTCACAATAAACTGAGATTTTTGAAATCGACTATTCATGTGACATGCTGGAATCTCAAGTCCCAATCGCTGTAAAAACATGCTTATTCAAAGTGACCGTTGTAAACCCTGATTGCCTTTGATAGCGGCCGACTACTTGATTCACGACGATGCAGAGGATTCCTATTAGGATGGGATATCAGTAAAAGCCTGTTGAGACTTATTCGGAGAATCAACGGAGAATATAAGAAACGCAACATGATGCCTGGAAGCTCGGCAAAAAGTGTTGTTCAAGGCCGAGACTTTCAAACAAATGGAGTCAAGACATATTTCTCGGGTGTGCGTGATACCTTCGTTGCTGGCGTGTCTTGTCTACTTATCATCTTAGTGTAAAGACACTGACCGGGAAGTGAACGGCACGGTGGGATGATTTAGGAAAAGGCGAATTCCCTGGTGATTTCGCCTTTTCTCTTTGGGTCGGGGGTAGGGCCCATTCTAATCACCCATTATTTTATCCCCTTCGCCCTTGACATCCCCGGCCGGTGGGGTTAACATCCGCCCAACAAAATCACTGAATAAAGTTTTGAGGACCAATTCCGCAATGAAACGCGACGCAACGAACACTTCCGCTATTTCAGCCAAGATCTCGGCCCTGGTAGTCGTAGGTGTACTCGTAGGCGTAGTTGACGCCTTCGCGCCGTAGCGGGATCCACCTCAGATCAACAGAACACAAAAAAAACCCCCGCCGGCGCGAGCTACCGGCGGGGGTTTTTTGTCGACCCGCGCCGGCCCGACGACGATCGGTGGGAAGAAAAGGAGATCATGTCGATGATAAAGATGTCCGGCGCTCAACTCATCATTCACTTACTCGAACGCCAGGGGATCCGCGCCATTGCCGGGATTCCCGGGGGAGCGAATCTCCCCCTTTATGATGCCTTGTCCCGAAGCGACAGGATTCGCCATGTCCTGGCCCGCCATGAACAGGGGGCGGGATTTATCGCCCAGGGCATGGCCCGGGCCACAGGATATGCCCAGGTGTGTTTTGCGACCTCAGGGCCCGGGGCCACCAACCTCCTGACCGCCGTTGCCGACGCCAAGCTCGATTCGGTCCCCATCGTCTGCATCACCGGTCAGGTCCCGAGCACCATGATCGGTTCGGACGCCTTCCAGGAAGTCGATACCTACGGCATGAGCATTCCCATCACAAAACACAACTTCCTGGTGCGCAAGGCATCCATGCTGCTCAAGGTGATTCCCGAGGCCTTTCGTATTGCAACCTCGGGTCGGCCCGGGCCCGTGCTGATCGATGTCCCCAAAGATGTCCAGTGTCAGACCGTGGAATTTGAGCAATGGCCTGAACCGGGCCGACCTGATTCGTTTCCGGCGATTGTTCGGGCGGATCTGGAAAAGGCCGCCGCCATGATTAACGCCGCCCATCGGCCCATTTTTTATCTGGGTGGCGGGGTGATACAGTCCGGTGCCGCTCCGATGGTCACCCGTGTGGCGGAAGGGGCCTCCATCCCCACGACCATGACGCTCATGGGCCTGGGCGCATTGCCCACAGACCATCCTCTGGCGATCGGTATGCTCGGTATGCATGCCGCCCCATACACCAATCTGGCCTTGGAAGAGTGTGACTTGTTGATCGCGGCCGGCGTCCGTTTTGACGATCGCGCCACGGGGAAGGTGCCCCAATTCTGCCCACAGGCAAGAATTCTCCACGTGGACATCGACCCCAGCGAGCTGGATAAGATCAAGGCGGTTCATTTGGGGATTGTGGGTGATATCAGGGCCTTCATGGAGGCCATTGGGCCGATGGTCGAAGACCGGCACCGGGATGGATGGATCAAGAGGATCAACGATTTGAAAAGGGCCTATCCCCTCCGGGTGCCCGGAGGCAAGGACCCCCGCTCCCCCTACGGCCTGATCGCACAAGTGGCGGAAAGGCTTGACGACGAGGCCATTATCGCCACCGATGTCGGCCAGCACCAGATGTGGACGGCACAGGCCTATCCCCTTCGTCGCCCTCGACAGTTTCTCACCTCCGGGGGGCTTGGGACGATGGGTTTCGGCATGCCTGCGGCCATTGGTGCGGCCCTGTCCTGCCCCGATCGAAACGTGGTCTGCTTCAGCGGGGACGGGAGCCTGATGATGAATATTCAGGAGCTGGCGACCGCGGCCGAGCAGAATGTCAACATCAAGATCATCCTGATGAACAATAACGCCCTGGGGCTGGTTCACCAGCAACAGGATCTATTCTACGGCAAACGTGTCTTCGCTTCGGACTTCAAGTCGCAGGTCGATTTCATGAAAATCGCCGTGGGCTTCGGCCTCAAGGCCTATGATCTTTCGACGCGCGATGATTTTGCGGACGTGCTGTCTCGTGCCCTCAGGGAGCCGGGGCCCTGCTTGGTGCATGCCCCCATCGACGTAAATGAAAAGGTCTATCCCATGGTGCCGCCGGGCGCCGCCAACAAAGACATGATAGGAGGACAAACCAATGCAAAACCTAGCCTATGACATCCGGGAAAATCCACAACCGCAAGGCTTTCATACCATGCTGGAACTGACCGTCAACAACCATCCGGGGGTGATGTCCCAACTCTGCGGTCTGTTTGCCCGCCGCGCCTTCAATGTGGAGGGGATTGTGTGCGTCCCCATCGGCGACGGCGAATTGAGCACGATTCGATTGTTTGTCAACGAGAACCAGAGACTCTCCCAGGTGATCAAACAGGTCTTGAAGCTGGAGGATGTGCTGGAATTGAGGCGCTGCGGTGCCGATCAGGGGGTATTGGCAAGGCTGGAGGCATTATTCCGGGAAACGGCAAGGCAAGGGGTGGTCGAGGGTCCCTCAACGCCCCTCTGAGACGGAATCTCGGTCCCGAGCCTGATCTCGGGCGGATTTGCAAGGGTTTTCGGTTGCCTGCGTCAGTTTCACCTCTTCCGCCCCGGCGAGGATTTTCTGGAATGGATTGACTTGATTAGGCGATTGTATTATTTTCTAATATATGGAAAAAGAAAAATTGATCGAAATTATTCAGGGCATCTTGGACTCTGATATTGATCTGAGTTTTTTGTTGAAGCTGAAACAAAAAGAGCTCGAGACGCTGGTCGCTTGTGTCAGAGAAAGAGTGGATCGAGTCGGTGAAGTTTGAATCCCGCTCAAGAGAACAATGGTAACTACTCAGCTAGATAGGCTGTAGGCATTTAGGCTGTGAGGTACCGCAGGA
>CAYNYM010000090.1:0-6482 GCA_964401325.1 uncultured Desulfobacteraceae bacterium
CAACAGATCCCAATATTTGCCCCAAGGCAAAAAAAATGGACTCGATTTCCTATGACGAAATGCTTGAAATGGCAAGTCTCGGGGCCAAGGTGCTAGAGATCAGATCCGTTGAATTTGCAAAGAAATTCAATGTGCCCATTCACGTCAGATCAACCTTTACAAAAGAAAGGGGAACCATGGTCGTCGCTGAAACCAAAGACATGGAAAAGGTTTTGGTATCCGCCGTTGCCTATAACAAAAACGAGGCGAGGGTCACCATAACAAACAT
Organism: uncultured Desulfobacteraceae bacterium; assembly: GCA_964401325.1. GTDB lineage: Bacteria > Desulfobacterota > DSM-4660 > Desulfatiglandales > HGW-15 > CAYNYM01. The sequence continues at coordinate 269 of CAYNYM010000090.1, forward strand.
TCCGGACAAGCCGGGAACCGCGGCCAAGATTTTCAACCCTGTTTTCAAGTCCGGAATTGTTGTGGATATGATCGTCCAGAATACGAGCATCCAAGGAAAAACAGACCTGACCTTCACGGTCCCCAAGGCTGACTTTGCCCAGACCATGAAACTCGTCAAGGGCATTGCCGGAGATATTGAGGCTGAAAGGGTACTGGGGGACGAGAACATCGCCAAGGTTTCCATTATCGGCGTGGGCATGCGCAATCATGCAGGGGTCGCCCGGAAGATGTTCTCGGCCCTGGCAAATGAAAATATCAATATTTTGATGATCAGCACCTCAGAGATCAAGGTCTCTTGTGCCATAGAAGAGAAATACACGGAATTGGCGGTGCGGGTCCTCCACGAGGCCTTCGGGTTGGAAGATGCAGAGGTTCAGGAAGAACATTAATTCTACCGGGGGAACTCTGTTTCTGCTTCTGGTTGTCCTGGGTCTTTTTTCACTGAAATCTTTGCCCGACAGTGACAAAACGCATAGTCCCCCCGTCAAGGATTCCCGGTTCGTTGAGGTTGCGGGCCACGTGCCGTCCCCTAGGGTCATCCGATCCTCCACACCGGTCACCCTAAGGGATTTAATAGAGCAAGTCGGCCTCAATGAGGAGACCTGTATCTTTTCAGGATCGGATCTAAAGACCGTCATTGCTTCCGGGACCAGGGTTTGTTTCACGGACACCCCCCAAGGATACACCGCCACCTTGGAAACGATGCCCGCATTTCATAAGATGACATTGGGTATGCCCCTTCATCTGAACGGCACATCTGAGGCCGGACTCACGGCAATTTCGGGTATCGGACCCGGGCTGGCGGCGTTGATCGTTCGTGAAAGGGCAAAGAGGGGAGGCTTTAAGAACCTTGATGAACTCATACAAATACAGGGTATCAATAAAAAACTGTTAGAAAAAATTCGTCCTTTCCTGGAACTCTGATCTTTACCGGTGACCAATAGGGAGTAAAGGGAACACGCATGAGATCTTGAAGAGAGAATGACTATCATGGGATTTGCAAAAATGATTCCGGACCGGCTGATCGGTCTCATCGTCACGGCATTCTTTCTTTTCATCACCACCACCGGAATCCTCGATTTCACCGATCCTATCGAAAGAAAGGCCCTTGACATCAGGTCAAGGATTACGGCCCCGGATGAAAGGAATCCGGATATTGAACTCGTGGCGATCTCGAAGGGGGATGTGCGTGAACTGGGGCCCCTCCCCTGGCCGAGACATATCCTGGCCCGTACAATACACAATCTTTCACTGGCCGGTGCCAGGGTCATTGCCCTCGATATCCTCCTGACGGAGCCCGACGAAAGTGCCGGCCTCAAGGCCGTTCGGCGCCTGAAGGAGACTTACGAGACACAGGGTCTCGCCCAGGAAGGACCCGGGCTGGCATTTTATAAAAGACTCTCTGAAACGGCCGTTGACCTGGACGATGATGCCAGGCTCTACACGGCCATGGAGGAAGCAGGAAACGTGGTCCTTCCCGTCTATTTCGATACCTCGACGGCGGGCGCCGACCGAAAAGCGCCTGAATTCATTCTCCGGCATTCTCTTAAGAGCATACACGGGTCGGATAATGACCAGACGATCTCCTCTCTGATCCCGGTATCAAAGGTTCAACCTCTTCTCCCGGCCTTTGCCGAAGTCGCGGCCGGCATCGGTTTCAAAAACTTCCATCACGATGACGACGGCAGGATCAGAAACCAGATTCATGTGCTCAGATACCTCAAAGACACCGTTTTTCCTTCCTTTCCCATAGCCATCGTACGAATTTTCAAGGATATTGAAGACAAGAGCATCACCCTCATCCCGGGCAGAGGCCTTCAGTTACAACCAAATTCTTCGACCACCCTGCGCGTTCCGGTCATCGATTCCCTGATGCGGACCCGAATCAGTTGGAATAAAGGTCCCGGGGTCGCTTTCCACCAAACCTCTTTTTCCAAGGTCCTTAACAACGAATTCCAGACCAGCCTTTTCCGGGATAAAATCGTCCTGGTGGATCCGACGGCCCAAGGCTCGGAAAGTCGTCTTATCACGCCCATCTCCAGTAATCTGCCGGGGATTGAGATTGTTGCAAACTCCGTGGCGAATATTCTCAATCAGCGCTTTTATTCAAGGCCTGACTGGGGGCGTTTTCTGGAATTCGGAATTCTGTTCCTATTCGGTTTCTATGTCAGCTTTGTCCTGCCAAGATTCAAATCGTTAGCGGGGGCCTTTACCACGCTGGGACTCTTTGTCTGTTGCGGGGGTTTTGGAACACTTCTTTTCTTTTCCCACAATATTTGGGTGAAGATTACCCCTCCCTTGGTGCTCTTGGTTTTGGGATACCTCCTGATCTTTACCAGGCGTCTTTTAGCTGAGGAAACGTCTCAGGAAAAGGCAGAGACGGAATCCCTTGAAACCCATAAAGCGCTCGGCCTTTCCTTCCAGCAGCAGGGCCTGCTGGACCTTGCCCTTGAAAAATTCCGTGAACTGCCCCTTGCCGAAAAAGGGGTCAAGGATTTAATTTACAACCTGGGTCTTGATTTTGAGCGACAGAGGCAGACCTCCAAGGCACTGTCCGCCTACCGGCTCATTGCCGCGGGCGGCACGAATTTCAAGGATGTCACAGAAAGGATACGCGAACTGGGGGGGGCTGAGCCGACTCTGATCCTCGGCAACGACCATCAGGGTGACATTGAAGGGGACCCGAAGGAAAGGGAGGCCGTCCCCACCCTGCTGGGCCGGTATAAGGTGATCGGCGAACTCGGGCGAGGGGCCATGGGGGTCGTCTACAAAGGACAGGACCCCAACATCCACCGCACTGTTGCCATCAAGACCCTGAGACTGTCCAACTTTGAAGATGATGTCATAGAGGAGATCAGGGAACGGTTTTTCAGGGAGGCCGAATCGGCGGGTCTCTTGACACACCCCAATATTGTGACCATTTTTGATTGCGGGGAAGGGCACGATCTGGCTTACATCGCCATGGAATACCTGAAAGGGGAGGACCTCAATGCCTACACCGGAAAGGGTCGTCTCCTGCCCCTCCGTGAAACCCTCTCGATAGTATCTCATGTGGCCAAGGCCCTGGACTATGCCCACAGCAAGGGAATTGTCCACAGGGATATCAAACCGGCCAATATCATGAGGTTCATGGAAGCAGAGGAGGTGCACGTGAAAGTCACCGACTTCGGCATTGCCCGTATCACCTCATCATCCAAGACAAAGACCGGCATTATCCTGGGCACACCCTCTTACATGTCCCCGGAACAAATCGCAGGGAAAAAGGTCGATGGGCGTTCGGATATATTCTCACTGGGCATTGTCCTCTTTGAAATGCTTACCGGCCAAAAACCTTTTTGGGGCGAGGATATGACGTCCCTGATGTTTAACATCGCAAGGGAGGACCATGCATCACTGCGAGAGATTAATCCGAAAATTCCACCGGTTTTGGAAAAAATCATAAACAAAGCCCTTGAAAAGGATCCAAAGAAACGTTATCAGAGAGCCGGACTCATGGGCGAGCACCTGAAAAAGTTGGTCGCCAGAATTGATGAGATCGCATCCCGTAAGAAGGGGGAATACCAGACACAAAAATGACGGCCTAAAGACGCCCGCCCTGTGATCCGAGTCCCCCATGGCTGTTCCCAACTCGAAAAGGACCCCATAGACGATGAAGGTTAAGGCGGCTGGGAAAACACACATTGGACTGAAGAGGAAACGCAATGAAGACAGCCTCCTCGTTGCTCCGGAACTGGGCCTTTACGTGGTTGCCGACGGCATGGGCGGGCATACGGCGGGAGAAGTGGCCAGCCGTATGGTTGTGGAGACTATGGCGGATTATTGGAACAAGATTGATGAGGGCACCCCTCCCGCCCTTCTTGAAACCATGGATGAAGATTTACCGGAGGAGGCCAAACACCTCATAAACTCCATTTCATTGACCAATATCATCATTCATGAGGCCCAGAAGAGACCCGAATACCACAAAATGGGTTCCACGGTTTCCGCTCTGCTGGTGGGAACCGAGTGCCTTTGGTCCGCCAATGTGGGGGACAGTCCTGTATATCTCTTTGATCAGGGACGCCTGATCAGGGTTTCAGAGGAACACTCGGTGGAAGCGGAACAGAAGACGCTGGGGATTACCGATCCTATCGCTTCCACGAGTCCGATGCTCAAAAACGTGTTGACGAGGGTCTTGGGATTGCATCCAGAGGTAAAACCCTATCTCAATCCCATAAGACCCGATGCAGGGGATGTCATTATGCTCTGCTCGGACGGACTCTCGAATTATGTAACCGAGGGAATCTTAAAAAAAGTGTTAAGCAATGCCGCCATCTCGATTGAACAGAAGGCCGAGGCGCTGATCGACCTCGCGAATCAGGGGGGTGGGGGCGATAATATCACTGTCATTTTAGTGGAGGTCGCAGAAGAAGGGAAATGGAAGAGATTCAAGAAGCGATTCATGGCAAGGGGCTAGGTTAACACCATCCCATCCATCGTCTCTATTCCTCATGGCGTTTCAGGCATGATCTCCGAATTTTTATCCCGCTCCTTTCTAACGTTTAAAATAGATGAACATCCTTGGAATAGATACCAGTTGTGACGACACTTCGGCCGCTGTGGTGGCGGACGGGTGCAAAGTTCTTTCCTGCGTGGTCAACTCCCAGGTCAAGCTTCACCATCCTTATGGGGGCGTGGTTCCCGAACTCGCCTCCAGGGAACACCTGCGGAACCTGGTCCCTGTAGTTGAGGAAGCCCTCGACCGTGCCCAAGTGGATTTGAATGGTATAGACGGCATTGCCGTGACCGTTGGTCCCGGGCTCATCGGGTCGCTCCTGGTGGGCCTCTATTACGCCAAGGCCATGGCCTACGTCCATCACATTCCCCTTGTGGCCGTCAATCATCTGGAAGGCCATATTCTCTCCATGTTTCTTGAGGAAGAGGTCCCGGAATTTCCCTTTGTCGCCCTCACCGTTTCCGGGGGACACACGTCGCTCTATCACGTAAGAGGCTTCGGCGACTATGATCAAATGGGACAAACCCTTGACGATGCCGCGGGAGAGGCCTTTGATAAGGTGGCGAAAATTCTTGGCCTTGGGTACCCCGGAGGGGTCGCCATAGAAAAATTGGCCCGGTCCGGGGAAAAAGACCGGATCGCCTTCCCCAGGGCCCTGCTTGCGCCCGATTCTTTTGATTTCAGTTTCAGCGGCCTCAAGACCTCTGTGGCACTCTACGTAAAGAAATGGCAGGAAAAGGAGGGGGAAAAGACCCAAGTCACCATGGCCGACATCGCAGCCTCTTTCCAAGAGGCCGTCATCGATGTGCTGGCTCTTAAGACCCTGAAGGCCCGGGAAGAAAAAGGGGTCAAATCGGTCGTGGTTGCCGGTGGTGTGGCCTGTAATCAGGCCTTGAAAAACCTTATCATGAAAAGGGCGGCCGAGTCAGGGGTGGACGTGTACTATCCCCGTCCGGCCTATTGCACGGACAACGGTGCCATGATCGCTGCAGCAGGCTATCATCGGGTGATCAATGGTGAGACAGCCGATCTTGCCATTGACGTAAGATCTCGATTCCCCATCGAAGACCTGGCACCCATCAAGAATCAATCAGGAGGAACGCACAGTGAAAACCGAAACGGACTATCTTGATCGGTTCAAACTTAGCCTCGACCAGCGAATCGCCCATGACGAGGTCTCATCCTTTGTGTGACGAGAGACAGGATCGCCGTTGAAATACTCCAGGCAAATCAGATATTACTATCTCCGGTTTCTCCGCCTCAGAGGCGAACCCCATGAACTGGCCCTGGGCATAGCCTTCGGAATCTTTGCCGGTCTGCTGCCGATCATGCCCTTTCAAATGGCCTTGGCCGTAGCCCTGGCCCTCTTTTTCAAGGGCAGCAAGATAACGGCCGCGCTGGGTACCTGGATCAGTAATCCCCTGAATTGGTATTTCCTCTATTTCTATAGTTTCAAAATCGGGGCATCCCTTCTCGGACTTTCCGGTCATGGCAAAATCTTCGCATCCGTTATGGCCTCGGTGCGCCAGGGTGAAGAGCCCATGGTGATTATCGAAAAAATCGTCGGCGCGGGGAGCGCCATGATGGCCTCCTTTTTCTTGGGAGGCCTCGTAATGGCCTTGATCGGCGCAATACCGTCCTATCTTATTTTTCTCAATATTTTTCAGCGCATCCGAAA
>CAYNYM010000090.1:6492-9387 GCA_964401325.1 uncultured Desulfobacteraceae bacterium
GCGCCTAACATGGATGATCCGCTTCATTGACTATAATTATCACTTTCATTACTTGCAGATTTTATAAGTCATGAAATTAAACACCAAGGCAGAGGCCTTCCGCCCCAAGAAGCGCCTTGCACAGCATTTTCTCCAAGACTTTGGCATTATTCGTGAAATCATCGCTCGTACCGGATTCGATACCATGGATGATGTTCTGGAAGTCGGACCGGGGCTGGGGGCGTTGACCCTTCCACTGGCCGGAAGAGTCCACCGGATCACCGCCGTAGAAAAGGACTCGCGATTGTTTGAAATGCTTGAAAAAAAACTGGTCGGGGCCGGCATGACCAACGTAACACTTATCAATGAGGATATCCTCAAGTTCGATTTTCGGACACTTTCCCCCCCTGCCTCGGGAAAAATCCAGATTATCGGAAACCTGCCTTACAACATCTCCTCCCCTCTGCTCGAAAAACTCATCACGAACCGGGGTATCTTCGGCCGGGCCCTCGTCATGTTTCAGGCGGAACTCGCAAACAGGCTCCTGGCGGTTCCAGGGCACAGGGAATACGGAGCCATCACCGTCGCACTGAGGTATTTTGCAAAGGTGTCACCCGTGTTGAGGGTGCCGAAAGAAGCCTTCTACCCTCGACCCAAGGTTGCCTCAATGGTATTGCATCTTGATTTTGGCAGTCCTCACCCCAGGCGTGCGGATGATGAACGGCATTTCAGACGGGTGGTGAAAGGGGCCTTTTCCCACAAGCGTAAGACCCTGCTCAATTCCCTCAGTGCCGGCCTGACCGATTACAGGAAAGAGGATCTTCTAAAGGCCATGAAAATCTGTGCCATTGACCCGAAAATAAGAGCAGAAGCCCTGGATATCGATGATTTTTTATCCCTCAGCACAGCTCTGGCCCTGACCTAGGATCAACGTTCGCAACACCCGCTGGACCTGAATCCATCGCCTAATTTGCAACTCATTTTTAAGATCAGGGTGTTTAGGGTCACCCTTGATCACCTGCAAGGGGTGAGAGGTCTGTTCCGCTCAAGATCGGGTGCAACGGTCACCTTCTAAGGGGAAGTCGCGACGCAGGACAGAAGATGCCTTGATGGTGGATCAGGGCTGGAACCACTTTCTTGACAAAAATGGCATCGAATGCTAAAGATAAAAGGTTTTGGGGCAGGGATAGAGACCAGGCGGTCATCTTTCCATACATCTGACGTGGCACAAAACGTGATCATAAATCATTCATAGAATATCGAGCATGCATCATTACGTCGTCATCGAAGGCCCATTAGGTGTCGGGAAGACCAGTCTGGCCGTCAAACTCGGCGAGAGGCTGAATGCCCAGACATTACTGGAGGACGTGGAAAAGAACCCCTTTCTCGCAGACTTTTATCAGGACCCGAGAAAATACGCCTTCCAGACCCAGATTTTTTTCCTGCTCAGACGTTATAGACAGGCCGTTGAAATATCGCAGATCGACCTCTTCAAGAGGGCCACGATTTCCGACTATCTCTTTGAAAAGGACAGGATTTTTGCTCGAGCGAATCTCGATGACAATGAATTCTGGCTCTACGAGCAATTGTTCCAGATCTTAAAAAAAAGGGTGACAACCCCGGACCTGGTCATTTTTCTTCAAGCCAAGACAGAGGTATTGCTCGAAAGGATCAAAAAACGGGACCGAAAATTCGAAAGATCCGTCGGGTTCAAGTATCTGGATCAGATCAACCGGGCATTCAACGATTTCTTTTTCCATTTTTCCGACTGTCCTCTTCTGGTGGTAAACGCCTCTGAGATCGATTTTGTCCATATTCCGGATGATTTTGAAGACCTGGTGGAACAGATAAAAAGGATGAAGTCGGGTACCCAATACTATGTCCCGATGAGCTCCAAAGAAAAGCGGTAGATCAAGATGTATGCCCGTGAGAATAACAAGCGCGATTTAAAGGACAACTTTTATGGAAATCATTGAAACTGTCGAAGGCATGCAGGCAAAAGCAGAAGGGCTTCGCTTATCCGGAAAGACCCTTGCCCTGGTCCCAACCATGGGTTTTCTGCACGAGGGTCATCTCGAATTGATGCGTGTCGGAAAAAAACATGCCGATGTCGTCATCATCAGTATTTTCATCAATCCCACACAATTCGGCCCCAATGAGGACTTCGCACAGTACCCCCGTGATACAGAAGGGGACCTGGCAAAGGCCGAGGGAGTCGGCGTCGATATCGTCTATTTTCCCGATGTCGCGGAGATGTACCCGGAAGGGTATCAGACCACGGTTTCCGTAAGCAAGGTGACCCAACACCTTTGCGGGCTTTCGCGACCGGGACATTTCGACGGCGTGACCACGGTCGTGGCCAAACTCTTTAACGCCACAAAGCCCCACCTGGCCATCTTCGGACAAAAGGACTACCAGCAATTGACGGCAATCAGTCGCATGGTGCAGGATCTCAACATGGACATTCAGATTGTAGGGGTCCCGACCCTGAGGGAGTCCGACGGCCTGGCCATGAGCTCCCGAAACAACTACTTAAATCCCGAGGAGCGAAAGTCGGCCGTGTGTCTCAAAAAATCCATGGACCTGGCCGATGAGCTGTTCAGGCAGGGCCAAAGAGACGCCGCCAAAATCAGAGAGGCCATCGAGACATTGATCCAGAGCCATCCCTTCACGGATATCGATTATATCAACCTTTGCCATCCCCTCAGCCTGGAAGATATCGACACTCTCGAGGGCGAAACACTTCTGGCCCTGGCGGTCAAGGTCGGAAAGACCCGGCTCATCGACAACACCGTCATAGGAAAAGAAAAGGGCTGATGAAACAGCCGAAAGGCCGGAACAGCCAATGAAAGGAGAAAATCATGTCATCATCGAGTTTCCTGTTTACATCCGAATCCGTCACTGAGGGTCATCCCG
>CAYNYM010000091.1:0-9320 GCA_964401325.1 uncultured Desulfobacteraceae bacterium
AGGACGCCTATACCCTCAGGTGTTCTCCCCAGGTCCACGGAGCGAGCAAAGATGCCATTAACTATGCCCGGAAGGTCATCGAAACCGAAATGAATTCGTCGACCACCAATCCCATTATTTTTGCGGAGCAGGAGGATTTTCTCCTCGGTGGCAATTTCCACGGTCAGCCCGTTGCCCTTGCCATGGATTTTCTGGGCATGGCCGTTTCGGAACTCGCCAACATCTCGGAAAGGCGGATCGAACGCCTGGTGAATCCTCAACTGAGCGGTCTTCCGGCCTTCCTGGTAAGCGACGGAGGGCTTAATTCCGGGTTCATGATCGCCCAGTACGTCGCCGCTTCCCTGGTGTCGGAAAACAAGGTGCTCGCCCACCCCGCGTGCGTGGACTCCATTCCCACTTCCGCCAACAAGGAGGACCATGTGTCCATGGGGACCATTGCGGCGAGAAAGTGTCGGGAGATCGTCAAGAACGTGGAACGGGTCATTGCCATCGAACTGCTCTGCGGGGCCCAGGCCATGGATCTGTTCACCAACATGAAACCCGGTCAGGGCACCTGCGCCGCCTATCGGATCATCCGTGAGGCCGTTCCGCACCTTGAAAAGGATCGCGCCCTGTATGTGGACATCGACACCATGGTCAACCTGGTGAGAAGCGGAAAGATCGTCGAGTCGGTTGAGAAAGTGGTGGGCGAACTGAAATAATCCTTTAGTCAAGGACGCGATTGAAAAGGATGGAGGTCATGCTGATCAAGACAGGAAAACCGGCGCTATTAATCGTTCTCTTTATCATGCTTGCCGGCTGCTGGCCCCTTGCCACATACGTGGCGACGCCGACCATGAGTCCCGGTTTGTATACGAAGATGGATTCCACCTCGCCCGGTTTCGGTCCCCTCTATGTCGGGTTGACCAGGGCCTATGCGGAGCGCTATCTGGGACAACCCCTGTTTGTCTTGGACCTGGACGAAGATCACTACGTCAATGTGTACCGGTATGAACGGGAAAGGGAGGCCGGGGATACCATCGTAACCGATCTGCTGGACGTGGTGACCTTCGGTCTGGGGGTTTACATGGTCAGCCCCATCGACAGATTCAACGGGACCTTTCATCTCATGGCCGTGACTTACCGGATCGAAGACAAAAACGGCACGGAGGATCGGATCGTCGGGATCACCGACCGGTTGACCAACAGCCCCTTGGCCGTTTTCTGGGCGGAGAAAAGCACAAAAAATGTGATGAACTCGGAATGGGATGAGGGCATAGAATCGGCGTCTATTGCCATTGCATTGGATGCCGGACTCGGCACCGCCTACGTCAACCGGGCCTGGGCCTATGTGGAAAAAGGGCTCTATGACGCGGCCATTCAGGACTGCAACCTGGCCCTGGCATTGGATTCCGACAATGCGAAAGCCTACAATAACAGGGGCCTGGCATACCAGAAAAAGGGCAATATGGAATTGGCCGCAAAGGACTACAAAAAGGCCTGTAAGATGGGTCTTGCCGTTGCCTGTGAGAACCTGCGACTGGTGAGCGTAAAAAAATAGACCCTCACCTGTTTATAAAGTTTATAATAATCAAAATGCCTTACGGGTTTGCGGTCCGGGTTTAGAATTTACGGTTGATCGCATGCCCCCCATTTGCCTCGGAATCGAAACCATCGATCCTCAGTTTAACCATGGAACCGGCCCGGGACCGAAGAGCCGTCAAATCCTGACTCCTGAACCTCCTTCATCTCTCTCCAACCATGAATGCTGAACCCCTGAACTTGGAACCTATGCATTTAAGTTCTATTTCAATTCAGGGACGTGTTTTTCAGCGCACATCCCTCCGGACAGCGTGCCTTTTTTTTCAGTAAAATATGCAGGGGCGAGACATGCAGAGTACGATGAGTCATGAAGAGGTTTTTCAGGCCACCAGCAACGGCGTTATAGCAACGGATGTCCATGGAATCGTGACGCTCGTCAACAGGCAGGCCGAAAAGATCCTGAACATGAAGGCTGAAAAAATGATCGGTCGCCGTATGCCTGATATCCTCCCCCTCACAGGGCCCCTTGTCATGAGTTGCCTTGAAACCGGACATCCGCGGCTCGGGCATCATATATTTGGTAAGCATGTCGATCTGGTGCTGAATATCACAACCATCCAACGAGACGGCAAACCTCAGGGTGCGGTCTGCAACTTTCTCAAGATGCAGGAATTCGAAATGAGCGCCCGAAGACTCGAGTCTTATCGAAGGCTGAACGAGCAGTGGAATGCCATCTTTAGATCTTCCTCTGACGGCATCTGGGTGTGTGACGGAGAGGGTCGGGTGATAAATATCAACGAAGCATCAGAGAAAATGAACGGGATCCGGGCAGAGAAAATTATAGGAAAGGACATTGCCGAAGTGGTTCAAACGGGACTTTTCGATCGCTCCGTGACACTTGAAATCCTGGAGACCAAACGGCAGGTCAGCATCATGCAGTACGTCAAGAAGACCAAAAAATATCTCCTTGTCACAGGAACCCCCACCTTTGACGAGCATGGAAATATCTCTCTGGTCGTCGTGAATGAGCGGGACATGACTTTGCTGAACAACATGAGAGAACAATTGGAAGAAACCCGGATGGTGACCGAAAAATACAGGGAGGAACTTGCGGGACTGAGGTTGCTGGAACTGGAACAGGAGAAAATCCTCGGGGAAAGTCAATCTATGAAAAATGTATTGAGGGTCGCACTCAAACTGGCCTATTTGGGGGCATCCAATATCCTTGTCCTGGGTGAATCGGGGGCGGGCAAGGGGCTCCTGGCCAAGTTCATTCACAAGAATAGTCGAAGAAGCAAAAGGCCTTTCATTCAAATTAACTGTGCCGCTCTTCCCGAGAGTCTTCTGGAGGCGGAACTGTTCGGATATGAAAAGGGGGCCTTCACCGGAGCGAGGGAACAGGGAAAAGCAGGGCTTTTCGAACTTGCCCGTGATGGAACTCTTTTTCTGGATGAAATCGGAGATCTTCCGCTCTCCGTTCAATCCAAGCTTTTGAAATACCTGGATGACCATGAGATCATGAGAATTGGGGCGCTCAAACCCAGACAGGTCGATTGTACCGTTATTGCCGCCACGAATCGGGATCTGGAGTCCTTGACAAGGCAAAAGAGGTTTCGGGAAGACCTGTACTACCGCCTCAGCACCTTTCCTGTTCGGATCCCCCCTCTGCGGGAAAGACCGGAAGACATCTTTGCCATGACGGATTATTTCCTGAAAAAATACAACAAATCCTACCATACTGAAAAAAATTTATCCCCAAGGGGATTTGGTGTCCTGCAGGGGTATTCATTTCCCGGAAATGTCAGAGAACTGCAAAATATCCTGAAAAAGGCCGTGGTCCTGAGCGATTCTCCGGACCTGGATGATTTCATTGTGATGAGCCTGAAAAAGGGGAAGATGGACTGGTCTGAGGGTACGTTGGGCAGGCAGGGCCTGAAAAAAGAAATGGCCGGTCTGGAAAAGAAATGGCTGAAAAGGGCCGTGCGGTCATGTCGATCTACGCGAGAGATGGCCTCCTTTTTGGGTGTCAGTCAACCGACGGTGGTGAGAAAGATGAAACGATACGGTATCTCACAAAAACAGATACAAAAATGAATCGAAGTTGCTCTTAACCTTATGATATTTAATGTTTTTATATTTTTATATATCTGATTCACTTTTGCATAGCTTTGTGAATCCTGCCTCTCGGTTCCTTTTGCCCTCTCCGTTGATTCAGTACTGAATCAGCCTTTGCATCCCCCTTTGGCGATTTTATGATGTAACCATCTGAAATGATACGTATTGATAGCTTGTGAAAGACATCTGGCCTGCATTTTGCTCATCTCATATGGTATCCCTTTTCCTTTATCTATCCATTTCTCCCCCCATCCAGGAGGGAACCATGAAAAATTTACCAAAGAGTCAAGATTTAAGTGAACTGCGTGCCAGGGTTGTCCCTCAGGGCCCTTTCAACGTGACACCTTATTTCGTGGACAGGGCCGAAGGTGCCCTGGTCTATGATGTGGAGGGCCGGGAACTCATCGATTTTGCCGGAGGCATCGGGGTCATGAACGTAGGGCATTCTCACCCCAAAATCGTGGCGGCAATCAGAGAACAGGCGGAGAAATACACCCACACCTGCTTCCACATCGTCATGTACGAACCTTATATGAAATTGGCGGAGAAACTCTGCGCCTTGACCCCCGGATCCTTCCCGAAGATGGCCATGTTTGCCAACAGCGGTGCGGAGGCCGTGGAAAACGCGATAAAGATCGCAAGACACTATACCCGGAGACCTGCAGTCATTGCCTTCGAAAACGGGTTCCACGGCCGCACGTTTTTCGCCCTGGGCCTGACGAGCAAGGTCAAACCCTACAAATTCGGCTTTGGCCCCTTCCCTTCGGAGATCTATCGGATGCCCTATGCCTACTGCTATCGATGCCCATTCGGGCTCACCTACCCGGGATGTGAGGTGGCCTGCGCCGAATACCTGAAAAATTTTTTTATGAGTCATGTGGCGGGTGAAAGTGTGGCCGCCTTGATTGTTGAGCCCATTACGGGAGAGGGTGGATTCATCACACCGCCTCCGGAGTATTTCCCCAGGATCAAAGAGATCTGCCGGGACTATGGGATCGTTGTTATTGCCGATGAGATCCAGACGGGCATGGGGAGGACGGGGAAGATGTTCGCAATGGAGCATTGGGGCGTGGAACCGGACCTGATGACTCTGGCAAAGAGCCTTGCTGCGGGAATGCCTCTGGGTTCAGTGGTTGGGAGAAAAGAGATGATGGACCACCCTCAGGTGGGAGGCCTGGGTGGCACTTACGGGGGGAATCCGGTCTGCTGTCGTGCAGCCCTTGCTGTTTTTGAAATTTTCGAGGAGGAAAATCTCCTTCAAAAGGCCGAAGCACTGGGGCGGAAGATAAGAGAACGGTTTGATGCATGGAAATTACAATATGCGTTGATCGGTGATGTGAGGGGGCTGGGGGCCATGCAGGGGCTGGAACTGGTCAGGGACAGGAAGACCAAGGAGCCCGCCGTCGACGAAACAAAGGCCCTGGTGCGGTTGTGCTATGAGAAGGGTTTGATTGTTCTTTCCTGCGGAACCTTCAGCAATGTGATCCGTATGCTAATGCCCCTCGTGATCACGGACGAACAAATAGAAAAGGGGCTTTCGATCATGGAAGAAGGGCTGGCTGCCCTTTCACACTGACGGTGCAAAGATGCCCCGCCTGGGAAAAGCCGAATACCGAAATGGAAACGGTTGCAAGTGATGCCGATGCAGGTTCGCCTGATCCAAGGAATATGGACGATGGAACGAGGCAGGTCATGACAAGTTTTTCTGAGATAAAGAAGCACCTTGATGCGGTCAGCAGTTACGTGATCTTTGAAAAGATCGGGGGCTTGTGGGAAAGAGAGCCCTTCAGAGAAATTAAAGCCATTCTGAAGGAGTTCGAGGAAAGTCTGAACGAGAGGGAGGTACACCGGGACGAAGCTGAAGACCGGATTTACCTGGTGGTTCGATTCAATCCTCGCATTACGGACAAAATCATGCAGGCATTTCATGTCGCTAAAATGCCCAGAGATATGATCTGGTATTTTTACAGCGCAACAAGTACTTCCTAAGAACGCAAAGAAATGAAATAAGATTTGTCAGCCTGTCGTTGAGGAGGACTTTATGAGCAGACCATTGGGCATCGGAGCCGTTCAAATGGAAACCGTTCCCGGCGATATCCAAAGAAACCTGGAAACCCTTGCCGTCCAGGTGGAATCCGTCATGTCTTGCGCCCCCTGGGTTCGGTTGGTCTGTGCCCACGAACTCTGCATTCAGGGCACGTTGGATGACAAAACGGTTGCCCAGAAAATTCCCGGACCCATTACGGATTTTTTATCAAATCTGGCGTGTCGATACGGGATTTACCTGGTCCCCGGATCCATGTTCGAAAGATCGGAGGGACATTGTTACAACACCGCACCCGTATTCGATCCTGAAGGGGAGATTCTTGCAAAATACCGCAAAATGTACCCCTGGCGGCCTTATGAAAATTCGGATTCGGGCCATGAAACGGTCGTCTTCGAGATACCCGATATCGGCGTGATCGGCGTGTGCATTTGCTATGACCTGTGGTTCCCTGAACTGATCAGAGATCTGGCATTGAAAGGCGCCGAGATCATTCTTATCCCAACGGCTACGGCGACTCAGGACAGAGCGCAGGAACTTGTTTTGTGCCGGGCGGCGGCCATTGTCAATCAATGCTATGTGGTCAACGTAAACGGGCTGGGGAACGGCGGAAAAGGGTTGAGTGTCTTGGTCGATCCGGAGGGAAATATTTTGCAGCGAACCGGGCAAATGACCGAGAAGATGATTGCCAATCTGGATCTGGAGCGGGTCGCCCAGGTACGGAAACATGGGACTTGCGGTGTGACAAGACCTCTGGCCAGTTTTTTCCGGGAACGACATCGCTTCCATTATCAACCTGATAACATTTCCAAAAGCCCGGTTTATAAGTCCTTTTTGAATTTTAAATAAGAAAAAATTCAAACCCAATGAACCAGAAGGAGGGGAAAATGGAAAGGAAGAAGATTCGAGGCGTTTTATGTGTTTTGGTCATAGCCGCTTTTATTCTCGGGGCATCCATATCTTCCGTTTGCGCCGCGAATTTACCGAAGGATATTCTGGTCTTTGCGTCAACGGACAGTATTACGACCTGGGACCCTAGTGCGGCCTACTCCACGGAGTCCTCCTATATGCCGAACATCTATGAGACCCTGATCTGGGTGAGCCCTCCCGGGAGTGACACGCTTTTCCAACCGGGCCTGGCCGAATCCTGGGACGTGGATAGCGAGGGCCTCGTCTGGACATTCCACCTGCGGAAAGGCGTCACCTTTCATGATGGAGGGGTGCTCAACGGCCAAGTCGTCAAAGACTCGATCGAGAGGACCATGAAAATGAAAAAAGGGGCGGCCTTCATCTTTGATCCGATCAAGGAAATCAAAGCCGTTGACCAGTATACCGTCCGGTTCATTTTAAAAAATCCGGCGCCCTTCGACCGCATCATCGCCTCGGCCAATGCGGCATGGATTATCAGCCCCAAGGCCGTCGGCAATGAAAGAAAGTGGTTCGATGAAGGGCGTGAGGCCGGCTGCGGTCCTTATATGCTGGAGAGCTGGAAGCCGGATGAAGAGATCGTATTCAAAAGATTTGAGGATTACTGGCGAGGCTGGGAGGGTCCCCATATCAACCGTATCGTCGTGAAAATCATCAAGGAAGGCACGGTGGCGGAGCAGATGCTCACAGCCGGGGAGGCCGATCTTGCAACAAGGATTCCGACGGAGTCGACCCGCACTTTCGGGGACCAAAAGGGTTGTGAAATACTGAGGGGGCCGAGCTTCATGAATTACGCCATTCACCTGAATAGCTCCAAATTCCCTTTCAATAACAAAAAAATTAGACAAGCGGTCTCCTATGCCACACCCTACAAGGACATCATCGAGGTCGCACTGGCGGGGAATGCACGGCAGGCGGTAGGACCCGTCCCTTATGGCCAGTTTGGACATGACGACAGCTTGCAACAATACACCTATGACCTGGAAAAGGCTAAATCACTCATGAAGGGGGCAGGCTATCCCGACGGCGTGAAGGAAAAGGTGGTCTTCACCTATGCCTCGGAAAATATGACCGAGAAGGCCTTCGCCCCTCTGGTGAAGGAGTCGCTTGAAAAAATCGGAATTGACGTCGAGATTCGGCCGATGATCTGGTCTGCACAGTGGGATCTCATGAAAGGTGGCGCGGAAAAGGCCCATGATTTGGCTGCACTGCTTTGGTGGCCGACCTTCAGTGATCCGTATGAGACCCTTTACAGCCTCTGGCACGCCGAGAAAAAGCCCTATTGGAACTTCTCCTACTACAAAAATCCTGAATTTGATAAGATGATTCTTGCGGGCTATTCTACATCCGACGGAAAAAAGGCCGCCGCCCTTTATTCCAAGGCCTCGGCCATCCTGATCGAAGATGCCCCTTCCGTGTTTCTCTGCGATAACGAACAACTGGTATACAAGAGGCAGGAGTTGAAAGGGTATGTCATCAACCCAAACTACCCTCGCGTTCCCTTTTTCTACAATATGTACAAGGAATAGTAAAAATGGGGGGAGAAGGCGTTTCCTGACGCCGACTTCCCCCGTTGAAAAACAACTTCCTTCCTTGAAGCCCGAGTTCAAGATGTGTTTGACATGATGCACTTGAAAAAAGGCGACTGAGGGCTCATGCTCCGCTATATAATCAGAAGGATTCTGTGGCTTGTCTTAGTCATCCTGGGATTGTGCGCCGTCACATTCATCCTTTCCCGGATCGTTCCGAGCGATCCGGCGGAAAGCTACCTGGGGCCCCGACCGCGACCCGAACAGGTGGAGCAGGTCCGCATTAAATTAGGGCTCGACAAACCTCTCCCGATTCAATTTGTCTACTATCTTCGAGATCTTGTGCGCGGGGACCTGGGGGAGTCCCTGCGGACCCACCGTCCCGTATTGAAAGGGATCTGGGACCATCTCCCCGCATCTCTTGAATTGATGCTCTGCGCTATTTTTGTGGCGCTTCTGGTCGGTATGCCGCTCGGGGTGATATCCGCCAAAAAAGAGAATTCCCTGGTAGACCACTTCACCCGCCTGTTTTCGGTGGCCAACGTGTCTCTGCCTTCCTTCTGGCTGGCCATGGTGCTCCAAATCGTCTTCTTCAGGTGGCTCGAACTCCTGCCCATCATGGGACGGATCGACACGGTGATCGGTCTGACCCATCCGATTGAGAAGATCACGGGCTTTTATATCCCGGATGCCCTGATGACGGGCAACTGGCCGGCCGTCAAAAGCGCTCTCTCCCATCTCGTCCTCCCTACCATAAGCCTTGCGGCTTATTCGACCGGCCTGATTGCAAGGATGACCCGATCCACCATGCTCGAAGTCCTCAGAGAAGACTACATCACCACGGCGCGATCCGTCGGGGTGGCGGAAGGGGAAATCCTCTTTGTGCAGGCCCTGAGAAACGCCCTTGGGCCGACCCTGACCACGGCAGGGCTCTGCTTCGCCTTTATGTTGACCGGGACCTTTTTCGTGGAAATCATTTTTTCCTGGCCCGGATTGGGGACCTTCACCGTCAAGGCCATTTTCCTCAACGATTATCCCGTTGTGATGGGCGTAACCATGCTCATGGCCGTATTCTATGTCGTGGTCAATCTCGTGGTGGATTTACTCCTGGCGATCGCGGATCCAAGGATCAGGCTCAACCAGTAAAGGGTTCCTTTTCATGAAAGAAAAAAAAGGAAATCAAG
>CAYNYM010000092.1:0-9319 GCA_964401325.1 uncultured Desulfobacteraceae bacterium
CCGTTTTATTCAGGTGGTTGAGGGGCCTAACAGACAGGTGCGCAGATATGCCGGTTCTATCCCAGGTTTCCTGGGTCGTGGCGGGATGGCAAGCAAAATAAAGGCAGGGCAGAAGGTCGCCCTAAAGGGCGTTCCGGCCATTATTGCCTGTGGCTTGAAAACGGGGGTACTCAACCGTATATTTGAAGGAGAAGACGTTGGCACACTTTTTATGCCCCAGGATATCCCCCTTTGCAGCCGTAAGCATTGGATAGCTTTTACAAAGTCCCCAAAAGGGGAGCTCATCGTCGACCGGGGGGCCGAAAGGGCCCTTTTGAAAGGGGGAAAAAGTCTGCTCCCCTCCGGAATTAAGGAGGTCAGGGGACGATTCAACCTCGGTGAGGCGGTCGTACTTCTTAATGAAGAGGGCGTGGAACTGGCCGTTGGGATGGTGAACTATCATTCCACTGATATACAAAAGATAATAGGGGCAAAGACCACCCAAATCGAATCGATTCTGGGCTTCAAGCACGATGATGAGGTTGTTCACCGGGACAATCTCGTGATTACCAATGGCGACGACAAGGTCAAGGATGTGTGTCGGTTGAGGTCCTGATCCGGAATGGGGTAATGAGACCCACAACCCATGGGGGCGTTTTAAAGGAGGGTGAGGGCACTTGAGATTAGGTATATTGGGGGGCACCTTTGATCCGATTCATTTCGGTCATCTACGTCTGGCCGAGGAAGTCGGCGAGGAACTGGAGTTGGAAAAAATCTATTTGATTTCCGCCGCGTCTCCACCCCACAAAAATAAGAGACCTGTGAGTCCTTTTCGTGATCGTTTTGCCATGACCCAAAAGGCCGCCGAGGCTTCACCGCTCCTTGAGGCCATGGACTTGGAGGGACGTCGTCAGGGCCACTCCTATTCCATTGATACCCTGCGGGAATTCCACCGGTTGTTCGGTCCCGACTTGGAATTGTATTTTATCGTCGGCATGGACGCGTTTTTAGAAATTGAGACCTGGAAGGAATACAAACGTCTTTTTGATTACGCTCATTTTGTGGTCATCAATAGACCAGGGGTATCCGATGGGGCCCTGGATACCTTCCTCTCATCTTTGGGGGTCGATTTCATGAGGCAAAATGACCACAACCGGTTTGCGGCACCATCAGGGAATCTGTTAACATACAAGAAAGTCACGCTTATGGATATATCGTCCACTGGAATCAGGGACAAGGTTTCCAAAGGGAAATCGATCCGTTTCCTTGTCCCGGAACCGGTCATGGCCTATATTAAAACAAAGGGGTTATATACCGCCCATGGAGACGCTTGACAAAGCACTGCTGTGTCTGAAAATCATCAAGGAAAGAAAAGCGAGCAATCCCATCATGTTTGAGGTGGGAAAGCTGACTTCTCTTTCGGACTACTTTCTTGTCGCAAGCGGGAATTCAAGCCGGCAGGTTCAGGCCATTTGTCGGCATTTGAGCCGAAGGATGCGAGAAGAGGGTTTCAGGGCTTACGGCGTGGAGGGTGAACAGGAAGGCCATTGGGTCCTTATGGATTATGGGGATCTGGTCGTTCACATTTTTTATGAGCCTGTGAGAGAGTTTTATGATCTGGAGGGACTTTGGGTCGAAGCCCCGAGGGTGAATCTCAAGGACCTTGATCCCTTGGAGCCTTAATACCCTGCCCTTTCGAGGGGCCATGGGCTGGACCGAAAATTGTCAAGACAAAGCTGAGAAAACTCTTTTGCGTCCTTTCGAGGATCGGATCGACAAGGGTGCACGTTTTTGCAACCCATTTTTGTGGCGTCATGCACGGTACATGGGAGGCGGCCAAGGATGGTCATGGGGATGAGAAATCCGGTAGCCGGCAACAAAAGATCGGCATTTCTCTTTATGGTTCTCGTGGCCTGCGCGTCGGCACTCTTTCGGCCCTCCGCGAGCGAGGCCTACGATTTGTCCATAGAGGACGAAAGGATCGCGGGCGAGAATTTTCTCAAAGATGTAAGCAAGCATTTCGAGATCGTAGAGGATGATTTCCTCAACGCCTATATCAACGACCTTGGCCAATACCTGACAAACTCCCTCGAAACAAAGCCCTTTCCGTTTCATTTTTATATCATCAATGATCCCACCCTGAACGCCTTTGCGGGTCCGGGGGGGCATGTCTTCGTCTTCTCCGGCCTTGTTGATATAATGGATGGGATTGACGAGCTGGCAGGCGTCATCTGCCATGAGATCGGTCATGTCTCCGCACGACACATTGCCCAGCGTATTGCACAGAACAAGAAGATCGGGATTGCCACTCTGGCCGGTATTATGGCCGCGGTCTTGATTGGTGGCGAAGCCGTTGCACCCATGATTACCGGTGCCGCGGCAGCCGGGGTGCAGGCGCAGCTCCATTACAGTCGAGAAGACGAACGGCAGGCGGACCAGCTGGGATTCAAATACATGGAGATCTCGAGCTATCATCCTGCCGGCATGATCAGCGTCCTTCAGAAACTCCAACTGGGTCAATGGCCGGGGACCGACGTCATCCCAATATACCTTCGGACTCATCCGGGGGGCCCTGAAAGGATTGCTCGGATCGAAATGATGTTAAACAACTATGCTCCCGGGGGTGAAAAGAGGGAGGCGACCCGGTTCCGCAATGATTTTCCCCTCGTCAAGACGATCCTCAGGGGAAGATATCATGACCCCTATGAGGCGGAGAGAATCTTTCAGGTGGATCTGGAGAAAAATGCTGTATCAGAACTGGCCCACTTGGGGCTGGGGCTTGTCTGGATGAGGAGGGCCGAATACGAAAAGGCCGTTGGGCACCTGAAAATTGCGCTAAAGGCCCGGCCCGAGTCCGTTCCCATACTCAGTTACTTGGGGGAGGCCTACCAACTGCAGGGGCTTGATAAAGAGGCGGTTTTTGCTTTGGAGAAGGCCCTTGAGATAAATAACCGGGACAAGAGTGTCCTCTACCTTTTGGCTGCGTCTTATCAGAATCTGGAAGACTATGCCAAGGCCATTCATGTCTATGAAAAGCTGAAAACAATTAGACCCGTGCAGGACGGACTTTTCTATAAGCTGGGTATCGCGTATGGGAGGAAGAACCAGTTGGCCGCCGCGCATTACCACTTCGGGCTCTATTTCAAACGGCTAAATGACAAAAAGAAGGCCCAATACCATTTTGAAAAGGCCGCCGGATTTGCCGGCCATGCATCTGCCTGGAAAGATCGAATCGATCGGGCCATGAAAGATCTTCACGGAAGGGACGAAATTTCGAAGTGACAGGATTTCAATTCGTGTTTCGGCGTAAATTCGGAAAAGCCTCAAGTGTCCTGTCATGCATCATCCGTGCGGCCTTTCTTAAATCCTCCCTCGCCTTTGACTCTTCTCCGAGGGCCGCATAGACGATGGCTCGATTGTAAAGGAGATCCGCATCCTTGGGGTCTATCTTCAGGGCGGCATTGTAGTCCCTGAGGGCAAGATTCGACTTGCCCGTTTGGAAGTAAACGCTGCCGCGGTTACAAAGGGCGTCTGCAGTATCGGCATGGAGTTTGAGCGCCCCTGAAAAATCATCAAGGGCCTCTTTATACTTTTTCAGTTTAGCAAACACCAATCCTCGGTTGTACAAGGCGTCACCATCATTTTTGTTAAGCTTCAGGGCCTGGGTATAGTCTTCCTGCGCCTTTTCGAGGTTGCCCTGATTTTCGTGCAGCCAACCCCGGTTGTAGTAGGCATCAGGGCGTTTGTCATTCATCTCAAGCAGTATGTTTACCTTCTTCATTTCAAAGGCATAATCGATTCTTGTTTTTTTGAAAACCGTATCTGTTTTTTCCAATCCCGATGCAGGGAGCTCTTTTGGGAGGATCTGATGCCCTTTTTCGCCGGGCCTTTCAGTAAATTTCTTGACAGGGGGCTTTTTCACCCGTTGTTGCACGATGTGGGGCGACACGGGCGACTGGAAACCGGGGATGAGGGTTTTGAATTCCGCCGCAAAGCGTCCGGTCGAGAAAGCGGCGAATCCGGCAAAGATGGGAAGAATGAAGGTAGCCGTCCACAACAGCATGATTGGGGTCAATTTCAACTGCCTATGCTTGATCCACCCCCAGATGAAGGGGTAAAAGCCGAAAATGATTCCCAAGATACCCTTGAACATGCCTTCTTCTTTGAAAAGTCTGACCAGAATCACGGTGAAAAGAATAACATTGAAAAAAGAAAGAAGGGCAATGACGGCGAAAAGGACATGTAACATAATTGCCTCCTTCTGTAATGTTATCCGCCCTGTGGATCAAGACTCATAACCCATTGAAAGGACACGGTACTTTTTCGGATCTCAAGACCCGGCGGTGCAAGATGCTCTCAGGATTGAAAAATGAGTGCATCCTGCCCTGTGCATGAGCCTATCGGGCAATGAAGAGAGGACAAACCACAACCGCAAAAACCTCATTGCGGGTATCGCATAAAGCATATCAGCTCGAAGTGAGTATTCAAAGGGCTTTATTGGCAAAGAAAGTTATGAAGATTTATTGAAAAAAAATCAATTTGGATTTATAAATTACATATTCTATACCATTCAATGCCTATCCTCAGAAATTCTCAACCTAGAAACGCAAACATTTTATAGATCCTTACTGAGACATGAGTGAAAGAAAGGGGACGCAATGCCTCTCGCACATCCGGCGGCAGACACCTATCTGGGGCTATCGGGATACGCCTATGGTTGGGCCATTTTCCTCTTCAGTCTGAGCCTGTTCGGTTTTGTGATCTATCGACGTTATAGGATCCTGAGACCCTCACAATCCGACCCGCGTTTCTCGTCTATCTCGCAAAGGTTCAGGGGGCTTATTGCCTATGGATTCGTTCAAAAGAGACAGCCAAGGTATTTATGGGCCGGCGTGATCCATCTCATGATTTTCTGGGGTTTTATCGTGCTTGGACTTCGATCCGTTGATCTGGTCACGCAGGGATTGGGCCTTCCCTTCCTACATCCCTTTATGGAAGGGGGCTTTGGGAAAGGGTATGACGTCTTGAAGGATCTATTTGAAATGATTGTGCTTATTGCCTGTGTCTGGGCCATACTCAGACGGGCCCTCATCAGACCTGAACGGTATAAGGGAAGTCATGCCTTGGAGGCCTATCTCGTTTTGGGGCTTATTTCTTTTCTCATGATAACCGACATGGCCTATGAAGGAAGCGGGCTGTTGCTGGGCGAAGAGTCCGGCGGTTGGCTTCCCGCCTCCCGGGCCGCCGTCCTTTTGATTCCCACGTCGAGCGTTGAAACGCTTTCCGCGATCCGCAGCGGAAGCTACTGGCTTCACATCCTGACTTTTTTCTTCTTCCTCAACTTTCTCCCTCTGGGCAAGCACTTCCATATCATCACGGCCCTACCCAATCTCTTTTTCAGAAAGCTTGAGAAAGGATCGATAAAACCGGCCCGGTGGGGCGTGGAAAGTATTGAAGACGTGGAGACCCTCGGGATTGAAAAATTCGAGGATTTCACCTGGAAGCATATGCTTGACTTTTTTTCATGCACGGAATGCGGACGCTGTTCTGATATGTGCCCTGCAAATGCAGTCGGTCGGCCCCTTTCCCCGAAAATGGTCACCATCAAGCTACGAGACTATGGGTATGGGCATTTTCCCCTGTTCGGCGTGAGGGAGGCTGCGGACAGAGAAAAAAAAAGGGCCTCCATCGTAGGTGATGTGATCACCCCTGAGGAAATCTGGTCGTGCACGACCTGTGGGGCCTGCGAAGAGGAATGTCCTGTTTTCATCGAATATATCGATAAAATCATCGATATGAGACGTCACCTTATCGAGACCTCCTGCAATCCCAAGTCTTTTAACTCGGTTCTGATGCACTTTGAGAAGACGGGAAATCCCTTTGGCAAACCTGCCGCAAAGCGGGCGGACTGGGTCAAGGAGCTTGAGGATGTCTCCGTAAAGATCCTCGAGGAGGGCGAGGAAGTGGATGTGCTCTTTTTTGTGGACAGTTACGGATCCTATGATCCCGCAGTCCAGGCCATTGCTTCTAATATCGTCAGGGGACTTCAAATGGCAGGCGTGGATTTTGGTATCCTAGGTCCTAGAGAGATGGATTCGGGCCATCAGGTCCGGCGTATGGGAGAGGAGGGGCTGTTTCAGTTCCTGGTTGAAGCGAATGTGGAGACCCTCAAAAGCATTCGGTTCAACCAGATCATTACCACGGATCCCCATGCCTTTAACACGCTCAAGAAGGACTACCCCGTCGCCCTGGACGTCTATCATTATACCTCCTTTTTCCATTCTCTTTTGGATTCGGGCCGTCTGACGCCGTCAAGGCCCCTTGAGGGTGGAAATGTCTATACCTATCATGACCCCTGCTATCTTGGCCGGCACAACGAGATCTATCATGCGCCGCGACGTCTACTTCGATCCCTGCCGGGCCTTGAATTCGTGGAAATGGAAAGATCGAGAGACCGGAGTTTTTGTTGCGGCGGCGGGGATATTATTCTTTGGCACGAGATTGAACAGGAAGAGATGAGAATGGCCGCCAAGAGGATCATGATGGCCAGGGAGGCCGGGGCCGATACCATTGTAACGGCCTGTCCCTTCTGCCTGATCCATTTTGAAGACGCCATAAAGACCGGTGGGCTGGAAGAGGAAATGCGGGTTGTTGATCTTATGGCGTTATTTCTTTCAACCCTTTAGGAGGTATGAGGCATGAAGATCGTCGTGTGTGTCAAGAGGGTGCCACTTACGCAGGAGGTGGATCTGGAAATCGATGCCCGGGCAAAGGACGTCCGCAAGGAGATGCTGGCCTATGTGATCAATGAATGGGACAATTATGCCATCGAAGAGGCCGTTCTTCTCAAGGAGAAATTCGAGGGGGATGTGACGGCCGTGACGCTCGGTGGCGAGGAGGACGAGGAGATCCTACGGCGATGTCTGGCCATGGGGGCCGACAGGGCGATAAGAGTCGATCCGGGAGGCCTTGAGCTGGACGCCTTTGCCGTGTCAAAGATCCTCGCACAGATCATCAAGGGGCGGGAATGTGATCTCATCCTCGCCGGGGTGCAGGCAGATGACATGAATGAGGGTGCAGTGGGCATCATGCTTGCGGAGCATCTGGGAATGGCCCATGCGGCCGTTGTGACCGGTATCGAACCCGAGGCGGGCGGGGTAAAGGTTCGCGTAGAGCTGGAGGGCGGCACTGACGAGGTGGCCAGGGTATCTTTTCCTGCCGTTTTGAGCATTCAGACGGGCATCAATGAACCACGATATGTCTCCATCATGGGGATACGGAAGGCGGCCAAAAAGGAACTCGATGTGGTCAAGGTGGAGGATATCGGCCTCTCGGATGCGGATCTCTCCGTGAAGACGATGGTTGAGGAGATCTTTCTACCTCCCGAAACCGGGGGCGCCCGGATCATTGAGGGGGATTCCGGAACGGTTGCCGATGAACTCCTTCGAATCATCAAGGAAAAGGGGGTGAATATATGATGGGCGAGGTCTTTGTGGTCGTTGAACACCGGCAGGGGGAAGTAAGAGAAATCACCTATGAGATGCTCTGGAAGGCCCGCGAACTTTGCGAGGCATCTTCCTGCAGCCTGACGGCCATCCTCCTCTGCGCGGATCGGGCCCCCTTTGTGGATGCGATTCGAGCGAGGGCCGACCGGGTCATTGTCCTGGAAGACGAACGGCTTGGACATTACAGCGGGGACCTCTGCAAGGAAATCCTTGTGCAACTCATAGGGCAGCGCAGCCCCGTTATGACCCTTTTGGGCCACACCGCCTGGGGAATGGATCTTGGCCCCGCCCTGGCCGTCAGGACGGGATTCCCCCTGGCGACGGATTGTGTGGATATCCTGGTAGAGGATAGCCTCCCCAAGGCGATTCGCCAGATCTATACGGGAAAAATCTTTTCAAAGGTCTCTTTCAGGGAATCTGACGGGTATCTGTTCACCATGCGGGCCGGAGCCTTTCCCCAGGACGTACTGGGTGAAGGGGGAGGAGACGTGATTGAGATGGAAATGCCGTCCGGTCTCTCGGACGAACGCAGACGGTTTGTGGAATATGCGGACACAGGGGCCGGGGATGTGGATATCACGCAGGCCGATCTGCTGGTCTCTATTGGCCGGGGGATCGGTGAAGAAGAGAATTTAGAAAAAATGAAGGCGCTTGCGGATCTTATGGGCGGGATGATCTGCTGTTCCCGCCCTGTGGTAGACAAAAATTGGCTGCCCAAATATCATCAGGTGGGGACCTCCGGAAAGACCGTCAAGCCCAAGGTTTACCTCGCCTTTGGCATAAGCGGTGCCTTTCAGCACCTGGCCGGCATCGGCGGGGCTGGAACCGTCATTGCGGTGAACAAGGACAAGAAGGCCCCCATATTCAGAGTGGCCGATTATGGTGTCGTGGACGACCTCTTCAAGATTGCCGATGCCTTGAAGGAGAAAATCAGGGGGTAATGATGGCACCACCCGGTGGCTGGAGGGGCTGAGAGCCATGCCCGGATCTACCCCTTCTCCGAGGGTTGCCCGTGGGCCCTCAAGGCTTCAATGACGGCCTCGTCAGGTGGCGGAAAGGCATAACTGGAAAGGTTATCGGGATGGACCCATCGGTATTCCTGTCCCTCCAGGTTTGTCGGTCGGCCTCTCATGTCGCGGCAATAAAAGACGTGGAGGGTAATCACCTTGTCCTCGTACTCATGCTCGACGGTGATCAGGTGTCTGCCCGTCCGGACGGTAAGGCCTAATTCCTCTTTCAGTTCCCGTTCCAGACACTCTTTCAGGGTCTCCCGGGGTTCCTGCTTGCCTCCCGGAAATTCCCAAAATCCTGCCAAATGCGTCCCTTCGGGACGCCTGGCAATCAGTATCCTGTTGTGCCGCCATATAAGCCCGGCCGTTACGTGATAATGGGGTTTACTGTCTTTTCGCTTCACCGGGTAACTCCTCCAGGCGCAGCCTCAAATAGGCCTCTTCTGCCTCTTCCTGGCCGGGAGACAAATCCAAGACCTTTTTGTAGGTTTCGAGGGCCTTTTCCAGTTCGTCCTGTTCCTCGAGATTGGCGGCCCTCCGGAGCAACAATCTGATGGTTGCCTCCTTGGCCTTCTTATGCCCGGGGGAAACGTCCAGGATCCTCTGATAGGTGTCGACGGCGCCCTCGACAGTGCCCCTTTTTTCCTGAAGCTGAGCAAACTGAAGAAGCATGGGAACATCCTTGGGCCTCAACCTCAGGCTTTTCCGCATTTCTTGAAACGCAGAATCTTCTTTGTCCGTTTTCAAGTAAGAGAGGATCAGATATTCTCTGAGATCCATGTCCTCCGGGTGAATTTTAAGACCCTTTTTTGTGATTTCGATCAT
>CAYNYM010000093.1:0-9261 GCA_964401325.1 uncultured Desulfobacteraceae bacterium
CCTTGGCCCACTCGTGATCATCCGCATAACGCAAATCTTCCGGCAATTGAAGTTCACTTATTTCTTTCATACCCCTTCCTCCTTGTTCCTTTGATGATATGGAATATCTCGTCAGTGAGAATGTTCCGGCCAGTTTGCTTTAAGATGAGGCCGTTTGTCAAATAACATTAAGCATTTGGTTATGCGAATCTGAAAAATTACGGGTCCGACCCGGCCCGGGGTTGAGACACGGGTTCTGCCGGTGACAATTGTAAGTATTTGACGTTTCAGCCGGAGGTATCTAGACGATCCGTCATCATTTTCTTTAAGGGACGTCTTGCCGTACGATCGGGACAAATGTCTTCCACGATCATATTGTGGTTGACCTCTGTCATATAGACGATGGCATCATCTATGACCCGCCCCGATTCGTTCAGAAAGACTCCATAGGCGCATCGGCCGGGTGACAAAGGTGCCCTCGCCTTGCCCACGCAGGCCTTCAGGTCCTTGGAGATGCAAAATTGAAGCAGTTTAAAACTATCTGGCCCCTTGGCCGTCACAACGGCCATATGGTTGGTATCGAAAAGCCCGGCCCGAGTAGAGGACCGCCAAGTGCTCACTCTTGATGCCTCAAGGGTACCACAAGGGCATGACGTATTGTCCGAAAGACGCCATCCTGGCCTTATGGGTTCTGTGCCAAGGGTGAAGGTGCGTCCTTTTCAATTCCTCTTGCATCTTTGATTCCCTGATTTCGTTTGATTATCCGCAGGAACATCCGGGTGATTGTTCGCTGCTGTTTTGATCGTAGGGATAATGCCGATAACTTATGAAATTGTCAACAAATTCGTAACTTGTAAACGAAAAACTAAAAAAAATCAAAATAAATTTGTAAATTGTGATGATATGCGTGTAGGATAAATCATGGAAACCAAAGACGGAACCCAGTCTTTACGGTACATGGGAGTCAAATATCAATTTGTTTCTCCCTATGGGCGCTCAGGGAAAGGACGGGCTCGGCGCCCCCACCAAGCATTCGATGTGCAGAATCTACAAAGTCTCGGAAAGGGGGGAGTAAGGTGGCAGAAAAATCACATACGGTCTTCTGATCAACTACGAATACTGCACCGGGTGCCACACCTGCGTGGTTGCATGTTCCCAGGAATACGGGTGGCCGGCGGGAATGTCGGGGATGAAGGTCATGGAAGTGGTGGAAACCCTGCTTAACGACAAGGCCTATTTGGCCTTCCTGCCCTTTCCAACGGAGCTGAGCATCCTCTGTAAACCCCGAACCAAGAAGGGACTGGAACCGGCCTGTGTGAAACATTGCATGGCCTCATGCATAAAATACGGAACGATCGAGGAACTCTCGGAAGAAATGAAGGGAAAGCCCAGAATGGTGCTTTGGAAGCCGAAGTAGTGAAGGAAGGTCCGGGAGAAGTGGGGAGCCGATAGGAGGAACCATTTTGGTTTGATTCAGCTTGCAGGTCAGTCCATAAAAACTTGTTCGCACACTGGATCATCAACCTCATAAAACGGGAATCGAGATTGTTTCCATTACTTCTCATTCCCCTTGGTACACATACAGAGCCATCATTCAAGGAGAATTAGATTGTCCGCATCAAAAAAAATTATAGATTCCATCGATAAATCCTCATTCATAAGAAAAATGTTCGAGGAGGCCAACAAAAGAAGAGCCAAATACGGCGCGAAAAACGTCTTTGATTTCAGCATCGGGAATCCCAACCTGGAACCGCCCCAGGGTTTCCAGAAAATCCTGTTGCAGATCGCAAGCGATCCGCGCCCGGGGCTTCACGGCTATATGCCCAATGCGGGTTATGTCGAGACCAGAGAGGCGGTAGCGGAATACCTCAATACCTATAACCAGGCGCATTTCACCGCCAATGAGATCGCGATGACCGTGGGTGCGGCAGGGGCGCTCAACGTGGTTCTCAAGACCCTCCTCAACCCCGGGGAAGAGGTGATCATCCCCACTCCCTATTTTGTGGAATACAACTCCTACATCGATAACTTCCAGGGGGTGTCGAAGCCTGTAAGGACAAAGGAAGATTTCTCCCTCGACTTCGAGGCCATTTCCGAGGCCATCACGGAAAAAACCAAGGTTCTTCTTATCAACTCACCGAACAATCCTACAGGAAAGATTTATTCGGAAGAAGACATAAGTGAACTGGGAAAACTGCTTTCCCAGTTCAGCGATAAGCTCGGGCAGCCCATCTATCTGATATCGGACGAACCTTACCGAAAGATCATCTATGACGGGGCCTCAGTGCCGAGCATCTTCGATGCCTATCCGGAGAGTTTCGTCGTAACCTCTTTTTCTAAGGATCTGTCCCTTCCCGGGGAAAGGATCGGGTATGCGGCCGTAAACCCCGGCGTCACGGACAAAGAGACAATCACGGCCGGGATGGCCCTCTGCACCCGAATTCTCGGCTTTGTCAACGCTCCGGCGATCATGCAGAGGGCGATTACCCATTTAATGATGGAAAGTGTGGATGTCTCATTTTATCAGCGGAAAAGAGACCGCCTCTATAACGGGCTGGTTTCTTACGGGTACGAGATCACAAAGCCCAAAGGGACTTTCTATCTGTTTCCCAAGGCTCCCGTTGCGGATGACGTAGCGTTTGTCGACGTCCTTAAGGAGGAGAACATCCTCACGGTTCCGGGGGTTGCCTTCGGGGGACCGGGCCATTTTAGAATCTCCTATTGTGTCTCCGACGAGGTGATCGAAGGAGCACTGCCCGGATTCGCGAGGGTGATCAGAAAATACAGATGCTAAGCTGGCATAAGAAAATCGAAAAACAGAGCGGGGTTGTGTCCCTCGCCTTGGTGAGCGTCAATCACAGGTCATTCAGGTGTCCCGACCGAATGCCTGTTCCCCGAATGAGGTGAGAAATCCTGACACGGAAAGGATTTTTAATACAATGGCAGAGGATAAGAGCATTTCAAAGAAGGCCTTTCAACAGGCCTTGACATCAGGCGATGCCGCTCTTTACAGGAAAATCGAAAGAACCCTTGGGGCGAGTCTTGCAAAGGCCTCGGAAAATCTGGATTGGCTTTATGCCAATATGCATCCCTATTTTTTTATCACCATGAGGGAGGAGATTGAGGCCATTGTCAATCTGGCGGTGTCCCTGCCGAGCATCGTCCACCAAAGAAAAATTGTGCTGGCAGACCAGGAAAACAAGTTTATCGTGGCGCGTCAGGATGTCCCCGGTTCCATCTACGCGGAGATGGGCCATTCATACGGGCCCATTCCCGGTTCGGACCATGAACTGGAGATTCAGAAGTTCGAGTTTGATCGGAAAAGCCATGAGGAGATTGCCCTGGCCGGAAAGGTCAGAATCAGGGGGAAAATAAAAAAGGCCATATTCGAGGAGATGAAAAGTTCTTACCCTGCGTTCGATTTTACGGAGTTCGATAAGATCTTGGCCCTACTCTGGGTCAATAACGAGAACTACGTTCGCATCGCTCCGCCTGAGAGGGTTGCCAGGATATTATGGCTCTATCAGCAGGCAAAACTGCATGACGGTCTCTATCTCGATGTGGAGGAAACGACGCAGGGCCCCCGTTACAAAGAGTCCCGCCTTTTGTTCTCCGTGGGAAATCCACCTCAGAAGGGATTCATGACCCAAATAATCGAGGTCTTTCAGCGCCTGGATATCGGGGTCCGAAGGTCTTACTGTCTCCGAATCAACACGGGTGTTCATCCCTATTTTCTGGGAAGCTTCTACGTCATCGCCCGCGGCGGGGAACTGGTCGAAAAGGGATCGGATCTATACGGAAGATTGCAACGAGAACTCTACAACACACAGATCCTGTCTGTTGCCAGAGAAACCTACCGGCATTTTGTGACAAAGGGCGTCATGACCGGAGAAGACGCCTCCCTGACCAACGCCTTGATTGCCTTCTGCCATACAAGCCTGGCCCACGCACAACCGGATCGCTATGATCTGGAAACGGTCAGGGGTGCCTTTCAATCCGATCCGGGCATGGCAGTGAAACTTATCGATATTTTCAAGAAAAAATTCGATCCGGATAGCCAAGACCGGGCGGAGGCTTACGAGAAGGCCTTTGATGAAACCCTGAAGGCCTTGAACGACTACAATACCGGCCAGAAATATCTGGACGAAATCCGCAAGACCATTTTTAAGGCCTGTCTCATATTTATTCGCCGTACACTGAAGACCAACTCATTTGTCCCTGAAAAGCATGCCCTGTCATTTCGTCAGGATCCACTTTATCTGACCGACCTCGGTCCCGAGTTTACCGAAGGGCTGGCCCAGGAAAAACCTTTTCGAATCACCTTCTTTTTCGGTCGTCGCGGGGTGGGGTATCATATCGGGTTTTCAGATATCGCCCGGGGTGGTTGGCGGACTATTATCTGCAGGAGCAAGGACGAGTACCTCACCAACAGCAACACCCTTTTCCGTGAAGTCTTTGTTCTAGCCCATACGCAGCACCTCAAGAACAAGGACATCTACGAGGGCGGTTCGAAAATGGTCGTTATCCTCGATACCGAAGGGTTTGATTCATCCGAGGACATCACCCAACTCCTATACAAAGTTCAGTATGGATTCCTCAACGCCTTCCTGGATATTTTCGTGACCGAAAAGGGTCGGGCCGCAAATCCACGGGTGATCGACTATTACGGAGAGGACGAGCCCATCGAGCTGGGGCCTGACGAGAACATGCATGACAACATGATCGAGTTGATCGCACGACAGGCCGTCAGTCGCGGTTACCTCCTCGGTATCGGTATCATGTCCAGCAAGCGTATCGGTATCAATCACAAAGAATACGGTGTCACCTCTAGGGGAGTGGTGAAGTTTGCAGAAATCGCCATGAAGGAGATCGGGCTGGATATCTATCAGGATCCCTTTACCGTGAGAATGACAGGCGGTCCAAACGGCGATGTGGCCGGAAACAGCATGAAGTTCCTGTTGGATCGATGTCCTCAGGTCAAGGTACTGGGCGTCGTCGACGGCACGGCAGGGATTTATGATCCGGAGGGGATAGATCGAGAAGAACTGGGCAGACTGGTGCTGCAAAATGATCTGGATTACTTCAACCCCGAAAGGCTTCACCCCGGGGGATCTATCCTTTTCAGGGGAAGCTGCCGCCAGGACGGGCTGAGAGCGCTCTATAGAAAAGTTGTCTGCAGCGGCAGTGGCCTGGAAGAAACGATGATTACCGTGGATGAATTTCAACGGGAACTTGAAGACCTCATTTTTAAGGTTTCTACCGATCTGTTTCTGCCCTGCGGGGGAAGGCCGGAGACCATTGACCGAAGCAACTGGGACAAGCTTTTTAAAGAGGACGGCACGGCCACCACCCGGGTAATCACGGAAGGTGCCAATTCATTCATTACTCCGGATGCTCGAGAGGAAATCCAGAAACGCGGTGTTGTTGTCCTTCGGGATTCCTCGGCCAACAAATGCGGCGTGATCTCCTCCTCTTACGAGATTATTGCCAACCTTATCATGACCGAGAAGGAGTTTCTGGCCCACAAAGAGTCCTATGTCCAGGATGTTCTAGACATCCTGGAAAGGCGGGCGGAAGAAGAGGCAAACCTTATTTTCAAGAGATATCGGGAGAGGAACGGAGATGAACTGTACACGGATATCAGCCGGGCCATCAGTACGGAGATCAATGATCACTATTCAAAAATGTTCTCCTTTTTCCAGGCCCGGCCGGAGCTTTTAGACCAACCCCTCTTCGAGAGGGTCATCCTGAACCATTTGCCCGCTTTTGTCAGAGAGAGCCCGAAATTCAGAAAACGGATAGCGGCATTTCCACCTAAGATCAAATACGCTATTTTGGCCGGCGAAATAGCCTCCCACCTGGTCTACCACGGGGGTTGGGAGATGGATTTTGAAAACAGGCTCATGGGGTATGTGAAGGAGCAGTTTGCACAGAAAAAAGGATGAAAGCCCGGACGCCCTCAGGCTCGAGCCGCGATTTTTCCGATCCGCCGACGGACAAAGGTTTATTTGCACGCTGCTTGCGGCGTTACAATGCCTTTTTAGATACCCTGCCGCTCTGCGGCGGGGTATTTTATCGTCTCTTTGATTCGTTATAACCCTTAATATGCTGGTGGAGTAATACGATTTCGCAGTGAAAGAAACACCATGAGCATGAGGGTATCCCAAAAGCTGGAAAAATTTTCCGAAAGGTGTTATATTTCCTTCGTTTCATGCTTTCCCATGTGGACTGGATAAAATTCCTTGGGAAAAAGCGTGGCGTTTTAGGGTCGCTGTAAATTCCGGTCGGAATCTTTGTTTTTGAATTTGGCAGAAAAATCATTCGATCAACAGCCCGTTAAGACCCGAGCCCATGAAGCCATTTGACAGTGCTGCAAATGCCGGCGCGGAACTGATCTTCACTGGAGGGACGGTTCTGAACGTTTATTCAGGTGAACTCCTGAAGATGGATGTCGTCGTCAAGGGCGACCGATTTCGGTATGTCGGTCCCCCCTCGAGTCGCACGGGCGAAGGGGCTTTTCTGTTGGATGTCGCGGGAAAGTTCCTTGTGCCGGGCTATATCGAGCCCCACTGTCACCCCTGGCTCCTCTACAATCCCCTGACCTTTGCTCAGGAGGCCTCTCGCCTCGGCACAACCACATTATTCTGTGACAATCTGATCTTTTTTTCTCTGATGGGTCCTGAACGGTTCGAATCCTTCATGGACACCCTCATGACCATGCCCGTCAAATTCTTCTGGTTTTGCCGGGCGGTCCCTCAAACCCCTCTGGAAGGGGAAGAAGAGCTCTTTTCCGTGGAGAACGTGGAGCGGCTTCTCAGACACCCTGCTGCGGCCTCGCTCGGGGAGATTACGCGATGGCAGGATCTTCTGGCCGGGGATCGCCGGATCATCGAGATGATTGGAAAGGCGAGGGCACTCGGAAAGAGGGTCGACGGTCATACGGCAGGGGCGAAATATGGGAAAATCAATGGGCTTTCCCGGCTTGGGGTAGAATCCTGCCATGAGAGCATCAGTGCCCGGGAAGTGCTGGACAGGCTCAGGCTGGGCCTGCATGTGATGCTCAGAGAGAGCTCCCTCAGGCCGGATTTGCGAAATCTTCTCAGGCCCATTGTGGAAAATCGCGTATTGCCGGATCGGGTGATGTTGACAAGCGATGCCTCCTGTCCCGCCTTTCATCGGGATTTCGGCGTTACCGATCATCTTCTCAGAATCGTCCTCCGTGAGGGGGTGGATCCTATCGAAGCCTATCGCATGGTGACGATTCATCCGGCCGTCTATTTCGGTATGGATCAGGACATCGGCGGTATTGCGCCGGGAAGATATGCCGATATTCTCGTCCTCAAGGATCTGCAAGACCCGGTTCCGGAGATGGTCATTTCCAGAGGGCGCCTCCTCGCCCGAAAAGGAAGATCCTGTGAGCCTTGGCCTGAATTGGTGTGGGAGCGTTTTTTGCCGAGCTCTCTGTTCAACACAAGGACCTGGCGGGCCGAGCGGGATGATTTTTTGATTCCCTGCGACGGAAAAGACGTCCTGTTCCCCACGATCAAACTCGTCAGCGCCGTCATCACCCGAACGGACTGGATTTCATTCCCTGTCAGGCACGGATACCTGGATCTTGCGGGCCGAGAAGGTTTCTGCTTCGTGGCCCTGATCAGCAAGGACGGCACATGGGTGACGAACGGCCTTCTCCAGGGAATCGGGGACAGGGTGGAGGGTCTGGCCTCTTCCTTCAACACGGCGACACAGGTCCTTGTGATAGGCCGGGACCCTAAGGCAATGGGTGCCGCGGTAAACCGCGTGCTGGATCTCAAGGGCGGCATCGTGGCCGTGGAAAAGGGTGGGATCGCCTATGAATTGCCCCTGCCCTTGGGGGGAATGATGTCTCAAGCCCCCATGGCGGAGCTGGCGGAAAAAGAAGACGAGTTGAAGCAATTTCTGTTCAGCCGGGATTACCCCTTTCATGACCCCCTCTATACCCTTGTGTTCCTCCCCAATGATTTTTTGCCCGATACGAGGATCAACTACGGGGGTGTGGTGAATATCAGGGAGAAAAAGACCCTCTGGAAGAGAAGAGAACTGCGCCGTTCTTGAAATCCGGATTCCGGGCAAGGCCCACATGAATCCGCTGCGCCTTTTCTGTTCGCCAATTTAATCACTCTTGCCTCTTGAAAAAATAAAGGTTATGACCCCAATTCCTGCATCATGCCGTCCGGGTGATACCTTCAACCGCCTCCAGCCATTCCTTCAGGCAGGACCTCAAAATTTTCTCGGCGCGGGCGATATCGAGACGGTATTTTTCAGGGATAAAGGTGAGGTCCACCATGGTGATATCATCTTCTTTTGAAAGAAAAGGGCAGGCCTTCAGGAGGTCGGTATCCAGCCCCCCAAGATAACCGTAGACACGATTGAGCAGTGGTTTGCTTGTCTTTATCTTGACACCCTGCGTTGTGTAGTTGTTGGCGAAGAGTCTCAATGATTTGAAATGATTGAGGCGGATACCATCTCGTTTCAAGAAGAAGAATGGAGCAGAGACCGATACGGAATAGGGCGTGAGGGACTCTTCGAGGGAGGCTTTTCCTATCTCCTCGATCATTGAGGTCAGGGTCTGTCGGGAAGGGTCAAAATCAATGAGGCGAGTATCCGGCCTCTTTTGCGGAAGCCTGTTGAGACCTTCATCCTTTAACCCCTTCCGGAGTAAAAAATAATGCCTGCAGATCTTTTGAAAGCGCTCATCCGGGTATCCCGGTTCTAATTCCCCAGGCGCCTTGCAATAGAGAGCATACACGCAATGTTCGGCATCTTCGTCGGATCTTTTTCGAAGGACGCCTCCGGTAGAGCGCCCGTGGGAAACGAAGAGTGTCTCAAGTGCACGGATTTCCTCTTCGCGGATGAAGGCGATATCGGCCGCCTGGGCAATATGGTCCACGGACACCACCTGAAGTGCATGCCGTCTGTAATCAAAGGCATCGTGCGCCTGTTTCCATTCGTCGTAAGTGAGAATCTGGAGTTCCTTTTTGAGTGTTGCAGGCAATCGCTCTATCCCGTCTTTGCCCTGAAGGTTTTCCTTGGGAATGATCATGGTCTTACAACCTGCGGCATAGGCCGTCTCGAGCTTCAGGTCCAGTGCCCCTACGCCGGTGATCCGTCCGTGGGTATCAATTTCACCGGTCATGGCGACATCTCTTCGAATCTTA
The DNA here is from genome assembly GCA_964401325.1 of uncultured Desulfobacteraceae bacterium. Lineage (GTDB taxonomy): Bacteria > Desulfobacterota > DSM-4660 > Desulfatiglandales > HGW-15 > CAYNYM01. Next base: position 9,174 of record CAYNYM010000093.1, read on the forward strand.
TGCTCGTTAAGGGCCGAGGCTAGGGCCAGGGCGATGGCGCCGCCTGCCGACGGCCCGTCCTTTGGGGTTGAGGCCCCCATGAAGTGAA
>CAYNYM010000094.1:0-9216 GCA_964401325.1 uncultured Desulfobacteraceae bacterium
GCCGTCTGTACGGCTCCTTTTCCGGCCTCGACGGGGTGTTGGAAGACGTCCGGGACATGCAAATTGAGTCCGACAGCGAGCCTCGGAACGCCGGGTCCGATCCGGACATCGAGGTCGACTCCCTGCAGGATATGGCCGAAGACGCGCCGGTGGTGCGCCTGGTCAACTCCATCCTCACCCAGGCCGTTCGCGAGGGGGCAAGCGACGTGCACTTGAGCCCTGAGAAGGACCGTGTCCAGGTCCGTTTCCGCATGGACGGGAAACTCCACGAGGTACCCGCTCCGCCCAAATCCATGCTTCTGCCCATGGTGTCCCGGCTGAAAATCCTGGCCAACCTGGATATTGCCGTCTCCCGTGTCCCCCAGGACGGGCGTTTCACCGTTCGCCTCAACAACCGGGAAATCAACATCAGGGTCTCCACGCTCCCCACCATCTACGGAGAGAATCTGGTGTTGCGCATCCTGGACACCAGCGCCGGCGTCTACACCCTGGACCAGTTGGGGATGTCGAACGATGCATGCCGCAAGATCGAAACCATGGTCGAAAAGCCCTATGGGATGATCCTGAGTACCGGTCCCACCGGCTGCGGGAAGACCACCACCCTGTATTCCATTTTAAGGATGATCAATCAACCGGACATCAATATCCTCACCCTGGAAGACCCGGTCGAGTACCGAATTGAAAAAATCCGCCAAGTCCAGCTCAACCACAAGGCCGGCATGACCTTTGCCGGCGGCCTGAGGGCCATCCTGCGCCAGGACCCCGATGTCATCATGGTCGGCGAGATCCGGGACCCGGAAACAGCCACCATCGCCGTTCAGGCCGCGTTGACCGGACACCGTGTGCTCAGCACGGTCCATACCAATGACGCGGCCGGGGCCATTACCCGGTTTATCGACATGGGCATCGAACCCTTTCTGGTCTCCTCCGTCATGTTGATCTCCATTGCCCAGAGGCTGGTGCGCAAGGTCTGCCCCCATTGTCGTGAACCCCACTCCCCACCGACCTCTGCATTGGAGGCCCTGGGAATCGCCCCGGGCGACGATGCCCGATTCGTAAAAGGACGGGGATGTATCAACTGCATGGAAACCGGCTACAAAGGGCGTACCGGGCTCTATGAGGTCCTGATTATCGATGACATGGTCCAGGATATGGTTTTGCGGGAAAAATCAGCGCAGGAAATCACCCGCGAGGCCCGCCGGACCGGCACCCTGGTAAACCTCAAAGAAGACGCAGCGCTGAAGGTCCGCGAGGGCGTAACCACGATCGAGGAGGCCCTCTCGGCGGTCATGGTGTAGAGCGTATCCCCATGATGTGCATTGAACACAAAACCTCACAGACCCGTGCCCATCCGAAAATGAAATCCGGGCACGAGTGAGTTTCCAGCCAGGAATCAAGCCCTATGACCCAATTCGCCTACCAGGCCCTCAATGAAAACGGCAACCCCATTTCCGGTCTGATCGAGGCCGACTCGGTGGAAACGGCCAATCAACTGCTCTCGACCAAGGGTTATATTCCCACCCGGGTCAACGAACCCGGGCGGGGATCGGGTGCAAGGGGCTCGCAAGACCTTATGGGTTTTCTGAGGCCCATCAAGGCGCCTGACCTCATCTTGTTCACCAAGCAGTTCGGCACCATGATCCGATCCGGTATCCCCATGCTGACCCTGTTACAGGTACTCGAAAATCAAACCGTCAATCCCGGACTCAAAGCGGCGCTGGCAGATATCCAACAGGATATCAAGGAGGGCTCCGGCCTTGCCGAGGCCTTTAAAAGACATCCCCGCATCTTCTCCCCCCTTTATTGCAGTATGCTGCATGCGGGAGAAACCAGCGGCGCTCTGCCCAGGATCCTGGATCGACTGATTTACATTATTGATCACGAACACAAGGTGAAGTCGGATATCCGGTCGGCGCTCAATTATCCTATGATTGTCGTCATGGCCTTGGTCATCGCCTTTTTTGTCCTATTGACCTTCGTGGTGCCCCAATTCGTCAGCATCTTCATGCGAGCGGGGCTGAATCTCCCGCTTCCGACCAAGATCTGCATGGATCTGTATAAACTTCTGACCGGGTACTGGCCCCTCCTCATCGGAGGCCTCCTGACGGCATGCACCGGCCTGTTTCTGTATGCCCGAACGGACCATGGCCGTTATCAGCGCGATCGTTTTCTGTTGAGTCTTCCCATGATCGGTCCCCTGTTCATCAAATCGGCCATGTCCCGTTTTGCCAGCGTCTTCTCCATCCTGCAGGCCAGCGGGGTCACGATCCTGGACGGCATTCAAATCCTGTCCGACACCATAGGCAATCACGCGATTTCTCGCGAATTCGACCGTATTGGGAAGCAACTGGAACAGGGCCGGGGCATTGCCGAACCCTTGAAATCCGCCCGGTATTTTCCGCCCATGGTCGTCAATATGGTGGCCATCGGCGAGGAGTCCGGGAACCTGGACGAAATGCTGCAAGAAGTATCGCTGCACTATGACGCGGAGGTGGAATTTGCCATGAAACGGCTATCGGACGCCATCGGCCCCATCCTGACCGTGGGTCTGGCCGCAGTGGTGGGATTCTTTGCCCTGGCCATTTTCCTGCCCATGTGGGACCTGACCAAGATGGTGAGGTAGGGTGGGGCAAAGGGTCCTGGTCAAGGCGGTTCTATTTCGGCGTTTCTCGATAACCTCAAACCAATCGGTGACCTGCTCACATCAAGAAATCGGTCTGCGACGTTTGTGAGAACATGAAAGAAGATACCCATTAAAATCAAATTTCCCAAAAAAATTTTAAATCATTTCAATTTTAATGTTTACATCTTTTTTGCCGATAAAATGATTAACAAAACAACCATAAAAAGGAGGACGTCAAGATGAAGAAAGATTGCAATAGGTGCGGAAGTCAATCGGGTTTCACCCTGCTGGAAGTCATTTCGGTCCTGATTATCCTGGGGATCCTGGCTGCCGTTGCCGTGCCCAAATACATCGATCTGCAGGCCGATGCCGCGGCCAAGGCGGCCGAAGCGGCGGTGGCAGAGGGCGTGGCCCAGGTGAATCTGCAATCCGCCCGATATATTCTGGCCAACTCAACGGTACCCACCCAGCTTTCGGACCTGACAACGCTTGCTACGGACCCCCTGGTCGATCCTTATGATGCGACCGATTTTTCAATTGACTTTGCAGATCACGCCACCATCGCGGGATCCATTGTAATCACCGCCACGGGAACGGCCACTGCGGTCAACGGGGCAACGGCGACGAAAACCGTTCCTCTGCCAAACTAAGAATTTCGTGTGGGTTTAGCCTTTTGAAAAAATGAAGGCCTACAAAAATGGGTTTACCCTCCTTGAAGTCATGGCCGTGATGATCCTCATGGGCATCATCGGGGTGATCGTCGTCTCCAGCCGGACCGACAGCCGGGCCAACCTGGTCGGCCGGACCGAGGCGGTCAAATCCCACCTGCGCTATGCCCAGAGCCGGGCCATGAGTACGGATGACCGGGTGTGGGGTATTATTTTCAGCCAAACCAACAGTCGTTACTGGCTGTATTGGTGCGGAATCCCCCCCACCTGTCTCTGGAACGAAAATCGCATCCCCCTTCCCGGGACTGATCCCGATCCGCAAAACCGGGTCCGGCTCCAGGACGTCGGGATCGCGATCGGCAGCATCAGTGAAGGGAGCGGTGCCAGGATTACCATCGCCTTTGATCAACGGGGACGTCCCTTTTGGGGAGAGGACAATCAAATTCTGCAAAACCCCCTGACCACGCCCCTTTTGATCACACTGCAGGATGCGGCGGGCCATACCGAATCCATAACATTGACCCCTGAGACAGGCTTTATTCCATGAAACCCGGTAATCCACATTCTCAGACCGGTTTCACGCTTCTGGAGGTCGTCCTGATCATCACCCTGGGTGGGGTCCTGGGCGCGCTTTTGATTCAATTGACGGGCTCAGGGTTGATCGGCGGCGCGAAATCCGTCAACGACGTGAAGGACAATTTTCACACGGTCGAGGTCATGGAGCAGATCACCCGGGATTACAGGGCCTGGATCTCCGCCGATCCCGGTCCCCTGACAGACTTTGAGACCCAGATCCGCACGGCCTATGCCGGCGCCGTCGTGACCGGGGAGACCGGCATGGTCGGCCTGCGAGGAGATGATGCCCCCAACTCCGTCCTCAAAGTCACCCTTGCCGACGGGGAGTGGACATTGACGACGCTTTTTACGCGTTAAAGACGAGACCTTTTTGGGGGACGCATGAACTGGAAACGCCCTCTTATCCGGCAGGGGATGCCCTTTGACAGGGCTCCCTGCACGCACCCGAGAGGCGGAGAGCCACCCTCCGACCCGGCGGCCGGGTTCACCCTGATTGAGGTCATCGCCTCCCTGGTGCTCATCGGCATTGTGGCCGTGACGGTCGCCACGGCCTTCGTGCACGGCATGCAGGGCTTTGTCTTCACCAAAGAGAACACCGCCGTGGCCCAGAAGGTCCAACTGGCCATGCACCGCCTCCAAAGGGAATTGACCAACTTGACCGACCTCGATACGACGGCCTCCGGCACCCATTGCATCCGTTATCGGATCGCCACCGAATCCCCCTATTTCAGGGCGATCGGCCTGAACAGCGGCCATCTCGAGCTGGCAGTATCGGATTCGAGCGATCGGGGATGCCCCACATCCGGCAACCCGGGCCTGGCCCTGGCCGATCGCGTGGGCACGTTCACCCTGCAGTATGAAGATACGGCCGGAAACGTATTATCCGCCCCACCTTCCGGTCTGGAAAATTTGGCGCTCATTCGGGTCCAACTGGCCATGAACCGGTCGGACAATAACCCGGCCACGGTCTTTACCGGCAGCATAAATCCCCGAAACAACGGCCGGTTGAACATGCCCGGGGGGTAAAGAATTCGGGGCGGCCTGCGGGCCCGGATTTGGTCTCACCCCTAAGGGGGGAAAAGAGTTGCAGGTGACTAAAATTTCGAGTGACTAAAGTAGCGGTGTCGCTCCACGACCTTGATCGCCCGGAGTGTTGGAGTACTGGAATGATGGAGTGATGGAAAAACACAGCTAACGGCCAAGGCAGCATGCCATGACCACCATTTTAAGCATCACTCGGCTGCCTGTCATGTTCTCAATCCCGCTGAAGACGGGATCTCCGACCCTCCAAGTTATTTTTTCGGCATAGCCCACTGACTCTGACGTCCCGCCTATGTAAAAGGCGGGAATCTTCGACTCGCCCTTCGAAGCTCCCCGTCCCATCGGGCGGGGGAAGGACCACAGGATTTTAACAACGAATAAAGCATCCCGGCGCATCGGAGTCCTTAGCCCCATTGGGCGTGAGAGACCGGACTTTGGTCAGCCCCCGGAAGGATTCTAGCTTGCTGGAGTTTCAATAACCCATGGATTCCGCGCACCCTCATCATCACGACACGCTGAAGCGATGCCTTGTGCGTTGTATGGCAACGGGCCAAAGCGGCGCGGCCCTTCTGATTATCATTGTGTCCCTGGTGATTCTTTCGGCCCTGGGCACCGCCATGGTGACCCTGACATCTACCGGCGCCCTGAATCCGATATCCGCCAACGCCTCGGCCAGGGCCTATTATCTGGCAGAGGCCGGATTTCGTTACGCCGCCGCCAAATACCGGCAGGGCACGGCTATGATGGACAACCTCAACGCTCAGAGTTTTACGGTGGCGGCCGCCGAGCGCTTTACCCTGGAATTCAGGACCTATCTCTTCGAAGTGACGGGCGGAAACGGCACCCGAACCCTGGAGGCCCGCGTGGCCTTTGGCTTCGCTCCCGACCTTGCCGTTCCTGCTCCGGGACCGGGTTATCTGAAAGTAGGGGGGCGGACGGCCGAGGTCTTTGACGGGGTTGTCGTTCCCGATCCCGACGGCAACCTGATCCGGTTTGTAAAAAATAGCGGAACCTGGACGGCCTCCACGGGTGAAACCGTAACGATGGCGGCTCTCAGCAACGGCACCGCGCCATCCGAGGGGGGTGATTTGAACCTGCAGGCAGGAGGCGCGGTGGACGTCTTCCCAAACTTTAACGGACGATTCATCGCGGACGGGAAGACCTACAGCTATTCCCGACGCGAGGTGAACCACCTTTCGGGCGTATACCGGGTAGACGGCACCTGGGAGACGCCCAACCTCTCAAGCGGTGATGAAATCGTGCTGCAGCCCTATCTCGAATTACAGGCCACCGGCTCCTGTGGGAACGGCACAGTCGCAACCACCCGGGAAATCGTCTACCATGTGCCTATCGGAACCGGTGCCGGCACGCCCCAGCCATTCAATGACCCCTTTGATGACACCGACAACTGGAATCCCTCAACCCTTGGAAACCATGCCGTCGCCTCTATTGACGGCGACAACGCCCTCAAGGTGACCGGGAACCATCGCATCTCCTCGACCCAACTGGATACCAGCTCTATTTCCCTTGACTGGTCCCATGCGGGTGTAGACCTGGCCCAGGCCTGGTCTGGCGAGAACCTTCTGAGCTATGACGTTCAGGTCAAAATCAAGGTGGAAAACGACCCCTATTTTATGGCCGGCATTTCCTTTCGCCTGGACGGAAGTGAAAATTGCTATGGGGTATCATTCCTGCGTTCCGCACCCGACCATGCCGACGGGATATGGGAGGGCCTGGTCCCCGTTCCCGGCCAACCCATGGTGGTTTTATGGGAACGAAACGGGGCCATCACAGGCAGCGAAACAAAATGGCTGGCCTACAGGTCCCTCGACCCATCGGACAACATGTTTTCTTTCACCGTCTATTTTGAAGACGACATGGAAAGTGGAACCGACAAGTGGCCGACCGTGGAAGCCCCCTGGGCCTTGATCACCTCTGATTCCCACAGCGACACCCACTGCTGGACCGACAGCCCCGGCGGCAATTATGCTCGCAGCAACGAAACAAGAATTGTCAGCCGGAGCATTGATCTGTCGACGGCAACGGCTCCCCTGTTGAGTTTTTGGCATCACTACGCTATCGCCCATCTGGACAAGGGATATGTGGAGATTTCGGTAAGCGGCGGACCATGGACAAGACTTCAAACTTACCAAGGAGATCAAGACTCCTGGGTCAATGAATCCATCGACCTTTCCGCCTATGCCGGTCTGTCCGATGTGAGGATCCGTTTCTTTTTGGATTCACATAATGACAGGCAGGTCGCAGACGGCTGGACTATCGATGATGTAACGGTTTTCGAAGCACGAACGGACTGGCCGACGATCCTGGTGAGGGTTGAAGAAAAAATCGCAGAAACAGGCACCTTTTCCGGACAGCGCGTCAATGACATCCGGGTGTACTTCGGGAATACCGACGCCCACGGAAGCGCCAATGCCGACCCCCTGGACACCAACCGGCTGGCCAATCCCCGTGCGCAGATCCACTGGCCGCCGGCCGATGTGACCGATACCGATTCCACCAACGACTATTTTACCCTTGTTCAATGGAACGCCGATACGGACACGTCGGTCGAACGCCTGGGGGCCGGAAGCGAGCAGGATGCCATTATCCGCAGCAACACCCTGACCACGCCGCCTTCGGGTCCTTTCATCCAGGCGGAAATAGCCCTGCACACCTGGGGATGGAGTTCGGAAAATACCTATTTTGATGATTTTGCCGTACGACTGCCCGGCGATTCAGCCTCTGTGGCCGGTTTTCTGCCGGCCGTTCAGGAGGAGTGATCGGTCTTTATGGGTCTTTTTTTAGGGATTTTCACGAAGATATGGCGTCTTGGCGCCATTTATAACACTATTTCTTGAGGATCAGTGGTTTGGGCTCATATCGCCCCGACCGGACCTGCTCCCAGAAGGCTTTCTCGTCCTTTTGCCATTCAGATCCAAATGCCCTGTTAAAAAATCCCCCCAACCGGTTAAAGAGGCTTTGCCAGCCGGGCTTGTGGGTGAGGGTGAGGACATCCTCCAGAAAAGGAATAATATCGGCCAATTTTTCCTTAGGGATATAGGCCCGTGCCCCCATTTCGATAGATTTTTTCAGGGTCTCCACGCTTAGGGCGTGTGCCGTCAGCATAACAGTGGGAAAGCCCAGGTGCACGGAGGCGTTGAGGAGATCAAAACCCCTGACTCCCATGATGTCCAGTATCACGAGATCATAACTCCAGGACCTGATGAGATGATAGGCCTTTTGGTAATCCGTTGCCGTGTCAATGGTGAGGCCTTCAAATTCCTCAAACTGCTCTTCGAGAATTTCAAGGATATCAGGCTCGTCGTCCACGGCCAAAATACGTTTATTATTCAGCGGGCTCTCCCCCATAATCCAACCCTCCTTATCGGGCCTTATTTTTGCACGAAAAGCCGAAGCCTTCTTTCCTCCCAATGGGGCGAGGGTCTAAGGTGTGCCAGGATCCATTGTTTTATAAAATGGATAGGTTTCTTCTAAGTCTTCGCCTTTTCCTTGTCGAGGCGCCGGCGTTCCTCATCCCTGATTTCCCGTCTCAAGAGCTTTCCGACCTTTGACTTGGGCAGCATGTCCCGAAACTCGATGTAGCCCGGTACCTTATAGGAGGCCAACCGGTCCCGGCACCAGCGAATCAGCTCCGTACCCCCCACACCCCTGGCGTCTTCCTTGAGAACCACAATGGCCTTGATTCGCTCGCCCACCTTTCGGTCGGGAATCCCGACAACACAGGCCCCGATCACTGTAGGATGATCCTGAAGTACGGTCTCCACTTCCGAGGCGGAAACGCGATAGGCCTTGTGCTTGATGATGTCCGCCGATCGCTCCACATAAATGAGCTCACCCTCCTCGTCCTGCTTTACAAAATCGCCCATTCGATAAAAGATCTTACCGTCGATTTCCACGTAGGAATGACTGGTCTCTTCGGGCTTGTTCCAATAGGTCTTCAGGGTGTAGGGAGAGGTCACCAGCAACTCACCGCTTTCTCCCCGGGGGACTTTCTCCAGGGTCTCCGGATCGACCACAATACATTCCCTGCTTTTCAAGGGAAGGCCGATGGTACTCGATTTGGGTTCCTTCTCGATGCGGCTGTATGTCACATGGCCCGCCTCCGTGGACCCGTAGACCTGATAGATGGGAAAACCCGTGTGCTCCCGCCAGCGCTTGAACACCTCCAGAGGCAACATGTCCCCGCCACAATAACAGTATTCCAGAGAACTCAGATCATACTGATCGAGGCGATCGTTTTCAAGCATCATCCGGTAAAGTGCCGGAACTCCCAGGAGCCAGCGCACA
>CAYNYM010000095.1:0-9148 GCA_964401325.1 uncultured Desulfobacteraceae bacterium
GGTTTCGATGGTTCCCGAAGGGAGAAGACTGTTTCCCGAGATGAGCGTTCTTGACAATCTCGAGATGGGAGCCTTTTCGCTCAAAGCAAGGGAGAGGCTTGGTGAGACCCTTGAATGGGTTTATGAAGTATTTCCTAAACTGAAAGAAAGAAACCGCCAAAGAGCCGATACGCTGAGCGGAGGAGAGCAGCAGATGCTTGCCATCGGACGGGCCTTAATGTCTCTTCCGAAATTTCTGCTTATCGACGAACTGTCGCTTGGTTTGGCCCCTGTAATCGTCCAGCGAATTTGTCAGATTCTTGAAGAGATCAATAAGTCCAAGGGTATCGGTATTTTTTTAGTTGAACAAAATGTTCGAATGGCTCTGGCACTTGCAGACTACGGCTATATCATAGAAAACGGCAGAATCACCGGTCAAGGAGAAGGCCAGGCTCTCTTGAACAGCGCGGAAGTCAAAGATGCCTATTTAGGGATCAACTGAAAAAAGGACAATGATAAACAATGGAAATGGGTCAGTTCATAACCTATGGTGTCATTAACGGTGCAATATACGCCCTGGTCGCGATTGGCCTTGGGTTGATAATGGGAATAATGGGCATATTTAATCTGGCTCACGGATCCCTGGCCATGATAGCCGCTTATATCAGCTTTTGGTTCTTCCAATCCTGGGGCGTCGATCCCTTTCTCTCTATTCCCCTTTCAATGGTTATCCTCTTTGTAATAGGGATTGGTATCTATAAGGGTCTTTTTTCTTCAATGAGAAAGTTTTCCGCAGGTCAAAAGCTGAGGAATTCCATGCTCGTATCGTTTGGCCTGGTCTTGATTATAGAGAACCTGGCGGTCTTGGCCTGGACCGCGAACGAGCGGCGGGTTAACACAACTTACTCCGGTCTGGCCTTTGATTGCGCCGGTCTGCGCCTGCCCTATATCGGTATGGGGACGATACTTCTCGCCGTTGTGGTCATTTTCGGGCTCCATGCCTTTCTAAAGCGCACCTTTTTCGGCCGCTCCATCTGGGCCATATCTCAGGATTATCAATGTGCAAAGCTGATGGGGATCAATGTGGACAGGACCATGGTGATTGCCTTTGGGATAGGTGTGGGCCTGACTGCCATAGCGGGTGCGGTGATAAGTCTTTACACGGTGAGTCCCAGTATCGGCCTCGACTGGGTCAATAAATCGCTTATTCTGGTCGTGCTTGCCGGTGTCGGGAGTATCGACGGCATACTTTACGCCGGGTTGTTGCTGGGCATCCTGGAATCGGTCAGTGCCTATTTTGTGGGTGTGCATTACACCGGGGTTGTCAGCTTGATCATCTTTTTATTTATACTAATGTTCAGACCCCAAGGTTTGTTTGCTAAGAAGGCGGGAAGATGATGAGATTCGGTCAGAAAAAAATGGTCATGCCTGCGCTGATTGTTGCTTTCTTGTTTGTCCTTCCTCTTTTCTTCAAAGGGGAATATTACCTGAACATGTTATGTACGCTCTTTCTGTATGTTATTTTGTCCCAGAGTTGGAATGTGTTGGGAGGCTATACCGGGCAGATAAACGTCGGCCAGGCTGCCTTCTTCGGGATAGGGGCACTGGTCACGCGTGTGCTTTGGATAAAAGGCATCCCCTTTGTTCCGGCGTTGTTGGGAGGGGGTGTGTCATCGGTTATCCTCAGCTTGCTCATCGGGGTGCCCGCACTGCGATTGAGAGGCCATTATTTTGCCATAGGGACCCTGGCTGTTGCGTGGATAGCCTTTATAACCGTCGAGAATGTCTTCCCCGGGGTAACCTTTCTGCCGGGGAAATATGTGGCCACATACAGCCTTCTCCCCAGATATTATACGTTTCTAATCATACTGCTCGCAGCAGTCACGGTTACTTCTCTTGCCGTCCATTCCAGAATGGGGCTGGCAATGGAATCCATACGGGATGATGAAGAAGCCGCGCAGGCCGCAGGGGTCAATATCTTCAAATACAAGGTGGTTGCATTTGTTATCAGCAGTTTCTTTGTCGGGTTGGCCGGTGGTGGTTTTTCTTTCTTCCATGTGAGTTACTACTGGTATATGCCTTTCGCGCTCATGTGGTGCTTCGAACCTATTTTGATTACATTTATCGGGGGTGTCGGGACGATTTGGGGACCGATTATAGGATCCCTGTGTTACGTCGTGCTCAAGGAATCCTTTGCGCTCACCATGGGTGAGATCAATGTGCTGATATTTGGCGCCGTATTTATTTTTATTATTTTGTTCTTTCCAAAAGGGATCATCGGTATTCCTGAGAAGATTCGGGAGCACATGACCAAAAGGGTGGGAACAAATGTGGAAGGGGATGTGTTGGGTAAGAGTCAACCTTAGAGATTGAAAGGAGAAGGTACATGAAAAAGAAGAAATTTTGGGCATTGGTTGGGGGCATATGCTTTTCGTTCTTGTTTGTCTTCGTATCCATCACGTTTGATTTCGCCTATGGGGCTCCTGAGACAATCAAGGTCGGCGCATCGGTCTCTCTTACGGGAAAGTTTGCAGCCGGCGGGGTGGATGTGGCAGACGGTTACAAGATGGCCGTAAAGCACCTGAACGAAAATGGGGGTATATTCGTCAAGGAATTCGGGAAAAAGATCCCCCTGGAAGTCATTATCTATGATGATGAGTCGGATCCGAACAAGACGGTTACGCGCCTGGAGAAGCTTTACTCTTTGGACAAGGTTGTCGCCTATCTTGGGGGGTTCTCGAGTGCCATGAACACGGCCGGTTTGGCAATGGGCGAAAAAAACAAGGTGCCCTGGGTGGGTGTAACGATCGCGGCGGAGAGTGTCTTCTCTCAGGGCTTTAAATATACTTTTGCGCCCTGCATGTTTTCATTTATGGAAGTCACGGCCTTTTTTGATGCCTTCGATTCACTTCCCAAAGATAAGAGGCCGAAAAAAATTGCCAATTTCGAACTGCAGAGTGACTGGGGTATCGAATGTGGTAAGTACCTGAAAAAGTATGGGGCCGAGAGGGGTTACGAAATTGCCCTTGTTCAGAAATATGCCAGGAGCACTTCGGACTTTTCATCCCTGATTATGGCGGCTAAAACGGCCGGTTGTGACGCGGTGTTTTCCGTGCCGACACCCCCCCAGAGCATGACCCTTATCAAACAGATGAAGGAACTGGATTATGCGCCTGCGGCCACTTGTTTTATAAGGGGGCCTGATCTCTCCAACTACTGGGAGGTGATGGGAGAAAACGCCAATTATATTATCACCTGTGGTGAATGGACGGCCGATATGAAATATCCCGGCAATAAAAAATTAGTGGATGCGTATCAAGCGGAAAAGCCGGGCAAGGTGATCGGTATGCAGGTAGGTTGCGGGTATGGCGCTGTGCAGGTTCTTGCAGATGCCATCGAAAGGGCCGGTAGACTGGATCGTAAGGCCATCAGAGATGCCTTGAAAAAGACCGATTTAACGACGGTCAGGGGGCATGTGACTTTTGATGAAAGAGGGATAGGCCAGGTCCCCTACAGTTTATGCCAGTGGCAAAATGGAAAATTGGAAGTCGTTGTAAATCCTGATTACACCACGGCATCCCTTCTTCTGGCGCCCTCTTGGGATAAGCGATAGAGAGACGAAACTCCGGTCGGGCGGCAGCCCCGGCCGGAGTTTTTTTTACGACATGTTATCTTCCTTGTCCCGGATACATCGATGAACCAGCAAAAGCTCTTCCTCGTTGGGAAGGTAGGGGTAATTCCACTGCCTTTCGTCGGGAAGGCAATTGCCGAAGGGACGGTTACAGGCGACCTGGCCGTCCGGTCCGAGACACCCGGTGGTCATGAAAGGGATGCCGCGGTCTATGATCTCATCGATCCTTTCCGGTTTGAGACCGAAATCGGCGATATGGCCCTTTTCGTCAAAGGTCATATCGCCCATGGACATGGACTCCTCTTCGATCAGGTACCTGGCGAGCTGCACCCGGAGATAGGTGGGCCAGGGGGGTTGGGGCCTGTCGGCCAGGGCCGAGGACTTTTCGGCGAGAAAGGAAAAAAGATGGTTGTCCACCCCCATTCGCCGCAGTTTTTCCATGATACGGACCAGTTCCGCCTCTGTCTCGCCCATGCCGACCATGAGATGAGCCCCCACGTTGTTGGCCTCGAAGACCTCCAGTCCCTGGTTTAATATCTCCCAGTATTTTTCCCACCGGTGGGGCCCTGAAACCCCGGATCCCCTGTATTTGTCGAAAAGCTCGGGTGTGGCCAGGTCAATGGCGACCCCGATCTTGTCGGCCCCCGCCTCCTTCATGGCAACCAGGGCGTCTTTATCCAGAATGGTCGGGCTGATGAGAATGGATATGGGAATATCGGTTTCGGCCTTGAGCCGGTCTGTCATATCCAGGGTATGCTGCAGGCACTTGCCGTTGGTGATCATGGATATGCAGGTGCGATTCACGTAGGAGGGGGCGGTATTGATGGCTTCGATGATCTCCTTCATGGAATAGACGGGCCATCCCACACTGATGAAGCTCTTTTCTTCGTAGGTCCCCGGCCGCTTTTTGGCCAGACCGCAGTAGGCGCAATTGGCCGAACAGCCCTCGGGGTAATGAACCAGAAGGTTCACACACCGGTTGACCGCACCCCGGTACATCCTGCCCTGCATGAGGCCCAGGCATATGGCCGAGGCGTGACTTATTTTCGCATATTCGGGACTCTGGATTTTTCCTTTATTCTTCGTCATTTATTATCTCACCACAGGGACACGGAGGACGCGGGGGTTTTCCCAACCGAAAAGGCCGATTGGATACAAAAAGCCCAAGCCTCCGGCCTCAGCTCTTAAGTTTATAGGACTTTTTTTTCAAAGCCTGACCTGGTTCTCTTTGGCAATGAGGATGGCCTTGGTCAGGGTAGGGACATCCAGTCCATAGATCATCTCGTCCCGCCAGACCTCGGAGAGGTGTTCTTCAATTTTTTCAGGACGAGCCGAGGTCCATTTCAGGGCCTTTTCAAGGCAGTTGACATCTTTGGTCGTGGAAAAGAAATCTCCGGTGATCACCACGTTTTCGATAGAACCCCCGGCAAGTGACAGGTAAATTTCAAGCAACCCCCCTTTGGTCTTCAAACGGCCGATACCCATGCGGGACCTGGGGTGCTTGTGGGAAAAGATCCAGTCCTTTCGGGTATATCGATTCTCGATAAAATCCCGGATCTGCGCCTGTTCCCATTCGTCCGGCGCGTCTTCGCGGAAACGGATCCCGAATGTCTCTTCAAAGGCATCCTGAATGGCGGCCATGACCTCTTCCACCCGGATGTCGTTTCGACCGACTTCCTGTCTTACCGTGGTCATGCGCTGGCTGAAACAGTTGTATCCCTTGTCATAGAGTTTGATGAGCGGCGTGTTCATGATATCGATCATCAACTCTATATCGAAATCCACGAGGAGGCTGGTATGAAAGAGCAGGCTCTTGCCGGTTTCGGCAGAGGCCGAAAGCCCTGCCACCTTTTTCCCCTCCACCTCCATGTCGTTTTTGGTGACAAAGTGGGAGTGGAAGCCGAAACGGTGAAGGGCCTTGGTGAAAACGCCCCCTATGGTCTCGAAGAGGCCGGCCATACCCCGGTTGCTCAGCCCGGGGTAATCCGCGTTGATTCCGAGACCCAGCGCAACGATTTTCGGCCCCATGATGACCGTACCCCCGCCCGTGCTTCGACGATTGTATTCAATGCCCCGGGCACGACAACGGTCCAGTTTGAGGGCGGCCTCAATATCCTGATATTTGCCGACAATCACGGAGGGGATGAACGTGTAGAGGTGAAGAATGGGAGGGGATTGATGGTTCTCTACCGATTGGGGGAGGGTGTCGTCCACCGCCAGACCCTGGGCGGTGGACACAGACCTCTCAATATTTTTGAAAAGACGCCACTCACCGGTCATTTTTCTTCGGCTTTGGCCTTTTCCTCTTCGGCCACCCTTATCTCTTCTTCGATGAATGCGGTCAGCGCATCGCCCTGCATGAGATTTTCCAGATCATCGTCCAGTTCGGTGGCCTCGATGACCAAAATCCACCCCTTGCCGTAAGGGTCTGAGTTGATCAGGCTGGTGTCGTCCTCTAGGTCCTCATTGATCTCCACAATTTCTCCGGCCACGGGGGCGACCAGTTTGCCGATCCATTTCCGTGATTGAATTTTTCCGCAGGTTTCTCCCTGGCTGACTTCGTCCTCTTCTTCGGGAAGATCGACAAACACGATATCACCAGCCTCTTTCTGAAAAAAGTCGCTCATGCCCACGGTCACCTTGGAACCTTCCACCCGCGCCCAGCTGTGATCCTTGTGGTAATAGAGTTCATCCGGCATGTTATAGCCTTTGATGTCTGCCATAATGCATATCCTCCTTTTCTAAGGTTTTCCCATTGATAATTGAATGATTCTGCGACGAAATCCGAAATCATGCTGCCTGTCGCACGGGCAGAGAGATCGAAGGAGATATGATCTGCCTGTTACCTTCAACCCGAAAACCCTTTTCGTTTTCCATGATGAACAGCTCAAGAGGGCAGTCCCCAGAAGCCGCCATGGCATGGGCCTATATAAAACATTGAGGTCCGAATGGCAACAAAATTATTCACATTGTAGCTACATCTTAAACCTTGGAACACAGTGGAATGCCGGGAGAAAAGGGGAGGAATGGGCGGGGAATTCGTGAAGATTCAGAAAACCTCGTCCTTTCCGTGCAAAGAGGTCTTTGATGCAAGTCAGGAGTTTTCCTCGAATCTTGCCCGGACGGCCCTGCCGTGTATGGGAAGGCCCTCCGCTTCCGCAAGAACGGAGACGGTGTCCTTGAGCGAGGACAGGCCTTCGCGGCTCAGATATTGAAAGGTGGGCTTTTTGATGAAGTCGTCTACCGAAAGACCGGAGAACATTCGGGCCCCCCTGCCCGTGGGCAGGACATGATTGGTCCCGGAGGCGTAATCCCCCACGGGAACCGGGGCATAGGGCCCCAAAAAGATGGACCCGGCATGCCGGATTCTGTTCAGGGTCATAAAAGGATCCCTGGTGAGGATCTGCAGGTGTTCCGCTGCGTATTCATTCGTAAAATCAAGGGCCTGATCCATATCCTCGGCCACAAGGATATGGGAGTGCTTGGTCAGGGAGGATTCAAAGATCTCCTTGCGGGGAAGATCGGCATATTCCCGATCCAGGCGCCCGCAGACCTCTTGTGCAAGTTTCACCGAGGTGGTGACCAGGACGGCTGCAGAGTCGGGATCGTGCTCGATCTGGGAGAGAAAGTCCCAGGTAATGAGGTCCGGGTCTCCGGTTTCGTCCGCAAGAATGAGGGCCTCACTTGGGCCTGCCGGGGAGTCGATGTCCACGGTTCCATAGACGACCATCTTGGCAGCCGTCACGTATTTGTTCCCCGGACCCACGATCTTGTCCACCTGCGGCACGGTCGAGGTGCCGTAGGCCATGGCGGCGATGCCCCAGGGCCCTCCCACCTTGAAAATGCGGTCACAACCCGCCACATCAGCAGCAACGAGGGTGGCGGGGTTGACGCCCATGCCGTCCCCGGGTGGGGTCGTGACAATGATTTCGGACACTCCGGCCACCTTGGCGGGCAGGACGGTCATGAGAACGGTACTGGGGTAGGAGGCTCTTCCCCCCGGGACATAGCATCCGACGCGATCCATGGGCCTCGTGATCCGGCCGGCCAGGATCCCCTCACGGATCTCTACGGACCACATTTCCCGCTCCTTTTGGGCCTCGTGGAATTTGGTGATGTTCTCGGCAGCTACCTTGAGGCTGTCGACCACCTTGCCGTCCACCCGCTCGTAGGCCTCTTGAATTTCTTCTTTGGTGGCGGCAAGGTCCGCTGCGGCAACATCCGGCTTGAATTCACTGTTGACCCTCAAGAGAACCGGGTCGCCATGATCTTTCACATCCATCACGATGTCGCGCACATACTCGTAGATCGAAGAGATATCCTCCATGGACCTATCCATAAGGGTCTTGCGGTTTTCCGGGCTCAAGTCTTCGATCTTTTCGGGGTTGATGATCATATCTTTAGAAATCCTCTCATTCGTCATTATCCTGATGTCAAGCATAGGCGGTGGGTTTTGGGGAAATCCCGCAGCACGACGGGCCCTATCGGGCGCAGGGCAAGGCCACATCGTCCGTGTATGAATCCTTGATCTTGCAGTAATCCCTGAGGGCATCCACTGTATCCTGAAAGGCCAAATCGTCCCAGGGGATTTCTTCGCGACGGAAGAATACCGCCTCCTGAATTTCATCTCCCGCGATCAATTTTCCGGAAACGAACTCGGCTTGATAGACCGCCAGGGCCACCGTCTGTCCGGTATTGGAATATAGGCCCAAGAGTCCGGTAATGCGGGCCTTGATGCCGCATTCTTCTTGAGTCTCGCGAATGGCCGCTTTTTCCACCACCTCTCCCCGGTCCACATGTCCACCGGGCAAGGCCCACTTTCCCTTCCGGGGATAGAGGTCCCGTTTGGTGAGCAGGATTTTGCCCTCCTTTTCCACAATGGCACAGGCCGCAAGTTTGGGGTCCAGATAGAATACGAAGGCGCATTCGGTACAAACCAACCTCGCCGGTTCATGTTCCTTTAATTGGACGGACTCGAGTTTTGCGCCGCAAACCGGGCAGAAATGAAATTCGTATTTATGGTGTTTGTGCTCTACGATCAAAATGAATCCCACGTTTGGTTTTTGAGTTTGTCGCCGGAGACGTCCCCTTTTTCGGCGTCTTGGATTTCCTTTTCATCTCATGAAAGAACCGGAAGCGGTGAGGCGATTCAGGAGTCAGCCAGATATAGTCGGCGACCTCTCCGTCAAGGTGTGTCTTCCCATGGATAGGATAGGGCAGGAGTGTCGCCGCGGCAACGGGAATGCGCTTCAGGGTCCGGTCCGGAATACCGTATTTGTTGACAAGGTGGCCGTTGCCTGCAATGACCACCAGTTTGGGCCGCCCCTCTTTCAGGTAACCGGAGACATTTTCCGCCATGGTCTCTTCCCAGACGCACTGGGCCTCATAAAAATAGTCGAAGGAGCCCAGTTCCCCGTGACGGTGCATGTCATAGACCCGGCGGAGAAAGTCGCGATGGGCCTGGTGAGTCAGGTCGATCTCCCCTGCGATGGCGTTTCGTTCTTCGGGAGGCAGACTGCTCAGTCCCTGTCTTGCGAC
>CAYNYM010000096.1:0-9098 GCA_964401325.1 uncultured Desulfobacteraceae bacterium
CACCCGTTGATCCAACAACTGGAGTTCACCCCGTCCTCCGAGAATTTCTCTCAGGTCCTCGACGGTGAGGTCGACCAGGTAACCGGCCTCGTGAAAAGGAAGGCCCTTCTCCACGGCTTGCTTCAGGGCCGCTGCCAGGGCATAATAACCGGAGACCCTGTTTCCATCGAATTCAATCTCCCAGGTCTCTCTTCCCTCCGGCGCCCAGAAGCAGAAGTTGACGGCATCCAGCACCAGAAAATAGGCCACCGTTTTTTCCCCGCCGTCAAAAAAATGATGGCGGCTGTCCCAGGGCGGGATCTCAATGTTTTCTTCAACCATCCTTCGGACGGAGGTGATCAGTGCCTCCCGGTTGATTCGGACATGACGGCTTTTTTTTGCCACTTTCTCAGTTGTCTTTAGCACCTCAAGCATAGGCTGTATCACCTTTCCTTAATAAAATCGGTCCCCGATTTTATATAACGCGGCTTCGCCGCTCTGGGAAAAAACCAAATTTCGATATAAAACATCTAACTCTTCCCCCTTCGTGCTCCTGCTATCTCGCGTGAGCATGGCGACCGGTAACACGATCCATAGAATTTCCCAATTGCATCATGCGGGATTTCTGTTAAACTGTAATTCATCCGGAAATGGTCATTCCCGGATTCGCGCGCGCAGCCATCAGCGATCAGTCCCGCCGCGGCGGGATAAGAACCGTGAAAGAGCAAGGCATTAAGCTGAGGGCTGAGGTGGCTGACCACGCCATCCAGAAACCATGTATTTCTGGATGGACACAAACCGAGGTCGATCGTGTAACGCCCCAAAATTTCACACCCTGACCCTTTTTAATACCATGACTATCCGAAAAGTTCTAATCATTGCACCCCTTGCCGTCATCCTTATTCTGCTCCAGTCCTATTTGTGGGTGCCTACCTATGAACAGCAGACCCGTGGGAATCCGAACCGGCTCAATGAGTACATCACCGCCTCCATCGGGGATGCAAGTCTTCTGAACCCGATTCTGTCGGCGGACAGTGCAAGCAGCGACATTGGAGGCATGGTATTTGAAGGTCTCATCGATCGGGACAAAGACCTCCGTTTCAGGGGACGGCTTGCCAAGTCCTGGGAAATTCACGAAGAGGCCTTTTTCTGTGTAAACGCACATGCCTCCTTGCCCGGTCTGAGAGCTGCACCGGCCGAGTCCGTCGTCGAATTGCTCCGAAAGGCCATCGACGGCCGAATTGCCGCAGGGCAAACGGTACGCGGCACCCTGGACAACATCAGGGACATATCCATCCTCCCGCCTGAAAAATCCCGGGTGGCCGGAGGGAAAAAAGGCAAGACCATCGAATACGGGGTCAGGACGCCTGCCAGAATAAAACTGTTCCTCAACCGGGTGGACCAGGCACTCTTCACGAATCTCGCCCTGGTCCTCGGAAAAGACTACTTTACTTCTTTTAGGTCGGAAGAATATGTCACGATCCTTGAGGGCGAAAAGGAAACCCGGGCCGACCCGGCCACAGCCCATCAAATCCTCCCGGCGGTGGAACACAATCCCGTTCTCATCTTTCACCTGAGGCCCGAGGTGAAATTCCACGACGGACACGTCTTTGATGCCCATGATGTGAAATTCACCTATGAATCCATCATGAATCCCAAGAACCTCTCGCCTCGCATCTCGGACTACGAACCGGTCAAACGGGTGGAAGTCATCGATCCCCATACCGTCCGCATTGTCTACAAGAGGCTCTATTCGCCCGCCTTTGGAACGTGGGGCATGGGCATTTTGCCCGAGCATCTCCTCAATAGCAAGGCCCTGGGCCGGGAGGCCCTCCGATTGGGAAAAGACCCCGAAAAGTATACCATGAGACAGAGCCGGTTCAACCGACAACCTGTCGGGTGTGGGCCTTTTGTCTTCAGGGAGTGGAAATCGGATCAACATATCGTCCTGGATCGTTTCAGCGACTACTGGGAAGGGCCGCCGAATTACAACCGTTACATCTACCGAATCGTTCCCGATCTCCTGACCCAGGAAATGGAGTTTTATGCTGGTACCGTGGACACTTACAGTGTCCAGCCACACCAGGTTCAGCGCCTCCGGCACGACCCGAGATACCAGAGTTTCTCTGGACTCTCCTTTGGGTACACTTACATCGGGTACAACATGAGGCGTGAGCCCTTCAATGACCGCAGGGTGCGCAAGGCCCTGGGTATGGCCATTGATGTGGAAAAAATCATGAAATACGTTCTCCACGGACAGGGGGAGAGGATCACCGGCCCCTTTGCCATGCAGACCGACTATTACAATCAGGACATCCAGCCGATTGCCTATGATCCGGCAGGGGCACTCAACCTCCTGGAACAGGCCGGGTGGAGGCGCAATGACCAGGGATGGCTGGAAAAGAACGGCAAGACATTCCAGTTTACCCTTATCACAAACAGCGGCAACGATCTACGCAAGGCGGTGATGGCTATTGTCCAGGATGCCTGGAGGCACATCGGCATCGATGTCCGAACCGACCTTTTGGAGTGGTCCGTATTCATTCAGGAACGGGTGGACAAGGGGGCCTTTGACGCCCTTGTCCTCGGCTGGCAGATGGGCATTGAACCCGATCTCTATCAGATATGGCACTCCAGTCAGACCAATCCCTACCAGCTCAATTTTGTGGGGTTCAAGAATCCCCTGGCGGACGATCTCATCATAAAAATCAGGCAGGAATACGATTTTAAAAAACAGGTCCAATATTGTCACCGGCTTCACAGGCTCATCGCCGAGGAACAGCCTTACACCTTCCTCTACGTGGGCAAATGGACGGCCATCATGGACAGGAGAATCGTCATAAAGGAGGTGGACTCGGCGGGCGCCGTGATCTATAAGAAGATCACACCCACCAAAACGGGAAGCTTTTCGTTCCATTTCAACAAATGGATCAAGCTCCCGAAAGAGCCCACCTTTGCCGCGGAGGGGTAAATCAGGCATCTTCACTTTACCACCGCCCTTGCCATGAAGTGGCAAGGAACACATTGGGATCGGACACAGGGGTGAGGGGCAAATGGAATCCATCCATAGATCAATGCGTTTTAGCAAGCTAAACAGTTTGTTTCCATCAAATCATTGATGTGATTGCCAAGGGGAGCCGGACGCTTATGTTGTCCTTTATCGGTCGAAGCATCATACAAAAAATCGTCACCCTCTTCTTTGTCTCGGTGGTCTCATTTCTTATCATACACCTGGCACCGGGCAAGCCGAGCCAGGTCGACCCCCTGAATCCCAAATTTACGCCTGAAATCGTGGAGCGTTTCCGCAAGGAATTCCACCTTGATAAACCTCTCCATGTCCAGTACCTCTATTTTTACAAGGACCTCTTTACGGGCAGGACCGTTTCCTGGAAGGACAACCAGTCGGTGCTCTTCAAGATCTATGAACGATTTCTAAACAGCCTTCCCCTCTTTATTGTGGGCACGATTATCACATGGACCCTCTCCTTCCCGATCGGGATTCGGGCGGCCATCTTCAGGGGCGGTTTCTACGACCGCACCACCACTTTCCTGTCCTATCTCCTGATATCCATCCCGGGCTTTTTTTTCGCTTACATCCTTATCATCCTTGTGGTCACCCGATTTCACGTGCCCGTCATAGGTATGGAAACCTTTGGTATGGGAGATGCCTCCGGGCTGCGCATGGTCATGGACAGGATCTGGCATCTCCTTCTGCCCTCCCTGCTAGGCGCCACCGGCGGCATTGCCATACTCTCCAGGTATGTCAGGAGTCAGATGCTCGAGGTGGAAGGTCAGGACTACGTCCGCACGGCCCGTGCCAAGGGCGTCCCGGCCGAGCAGGTGCATTACAGGCACGCACTCCGAAACGCACTACTGCCCTTTGTCACCATGTTCGGTCTTATTCTTCCCGGCCTCATCGGCGGTTCAGTCATCATCGAATCCATCTTCTCCTGGCCCGGAATGGGCCGAATGGCCTATGAGGCCATACTGGCAAGGGATTACCCCATCATCTTGACGGTCAATTTTATCTCGGCCCTGCTGGTGCTGGCGGGGACCTTTATTTCCGACCTGCTTTATCTGGTCGTGGACCCAAGAATCAGACTTTGAAAAAAATGAATGAAGGTTTGACCCACACAATTCCCATTGAAGAACCCTTGACCCCGAAGCGATCGCGTTTTCAGGAGGCCTGGCGGCTCTTGAAAAAAAACCGCTTGGCCTTTGCCGGTCTGGTCATTTTCGTCCTCTTCTTCATCACCGCCCTTCTGGGACTTATGCTCACATCGGGTAACAGGCCCTTCTTTGACCCTGCCCGTGTCCGCCTCCAGGAGAAACTCCGGCCACCCCTGTCCACACCCAACCTGGAAACCCTTCGCCCTGAGGAGACTCCACGGTTGGGCGTCTATCTTTTCGGAACCGACGATCTGGGCCGAGACGTCTTTTCGAGGATGCTTCAGGGGGCCTGGGTGTCTCTTACCGTGGGGTTCGTGGCCGTTGGGATCTCGGTCATCGTGGGTATTTTCATGGGAGGCCTGGCAGGATATTTCGGACAAAACCAGGTCACACTCCATCAGACTCTTTGGGCTTTTTTTCTGCTCTTGGGTGGAGGGCTGATAGCCGCGGGGACGACGGCATCGGGAGTTGTTGCCCTTCTCGCAGGCCTGGCGCTCGTCCTTCTTTCCATCCGGTCGAAAGAGACCCGAAAAAAGGGTCACGAATCGGGATGGATGAGAGTGCTTTTTTCAGGGATTCTGTCCGTCGACACCCTGATCATGCGCTTTGTGGACATCATGCTCTGCTTTCCCAGTTTCTTCCTTATTCTCACGGTTGTGGCACTCCTTCCGGCCAGCATCTACAACATCATGATCGTCATCGGCCTGACCAGTTGGATGGGGACCACCCGTTTTGTAAGGGCCGAGTTTCTTTCCCTCCGGGAGCAGGACTTTGTGACCGCCGCATGGGCCCTGGGCGTGAGCGACTGGCGCATTATATTCCGCCATATGATTCCCAATGCCATTGCCCCGGTGCTCGTTTCGGCCACGATCGGTATTGCCTCCGCCATACTGACGGAGGCGGGCCTCAGCTTCCTGGGCTTCGGCGTGCCCCCACCGCATGCCACATGGGGGAACATCCTCTCAGACGGGAAACGCTTCATATTCGACGCTCCGTGGCTTACCTTTGTCCCCGGCATTGCCATCCTCATCGTCGTCCTATCCTTTAACCTCTTTGGGGAGGGGCTCAGGGATATCCTCAACCCGAAACTCAGAGAGAGGTATTAGGCATTGGTCACAAGTAATACTCACGCTCTCTTGACTGTTCAGGACCTGAAGGTCTATTTCAGGGGCGATGAACTGGTCGCCCGCGCCCTCGACGGGGTGAGCTACGAGGTCGGGCGGGGCGAGACGGTCTGCCTCGTCGGAGAGTCCGGGTGCGGAAAGACGGTGTCCGCCCTTGCCATCCTCGGAATCATCCCCCAACCTCCGGGAGAGATCGGGGGAGGAAAAATCCTCTTTAAAAATCAGAATCTCCTGGACCTGAATGAAGAAGCGCTCCGGGATATCAGGGGAAACCACATAGCCATGGTCTTTCAGGAACCCATGACTTCGCTCAACCCCGTTTTTACTGTCGGCAAACAGATCCGAGAGGCCATCACGGTCCATGAAAGCCTTGATGAAGATGCCATACGGCGCAGATGCATAAACCTTCTCAGGGACGTGGGGATTCCATCACCGGAAGAACGCCTCAAGGACTATCCCCATCAACTGAGCGGGGGACAGAGGCAACGCATCATGATTGCCATGGCCTTGGCCTGCAATCCTGATTTGGTGATTGCGGACGAACCCACAACGGCCTTGGATGTCACCATTCAGAAACAGATCCTCAAGCTCTTCAAAGAACTTCAGGCAAAGATGAATATGTCCCTGCTCTACATCACCCATGACCTCAATGTGGTTGCCAATATCGCGGATCGCATTTACGTGATGTATGCGGGCACAATGGTGGAACAGGGCATCAAATCCGACATCTTAGCCAGGCCCCGCCATCCTTACACCCGTGGTCTCCTGGCATCTCTTCCCCATCGATCGAAGAGGGGCACCACGCTTCACAGCATCCCGGGCTCTGTTCCGGATCCGGCCTTTAAGCCGGAGGGATGTCCCTTTCACCCAAGGTGCCGACATGCCGTGGCCGCTTGCCGGAGGTCGTTCCCGGAACTCTGTGATTACGGGGAAGGTCACCTCAGCCGATGCCCGGTGCTCTATGGCCTGCGCGGTCAGGATTAGCGCGGAATGCATTTTTCTTCCCTTTTGTTGAGCGAAAACGCTCGACGGATAGGGCATCAACAGGCACCCGCCATGGGCGGATATTTCACGACTCTTGAACGCGACACCTGAATCGGCTCATGCGTCAGGTGTGAATTTACATCAACCCTCAATTTTGACTGCACAAAAACATGACAAATAGCAACTTATCCAGCAATACGATGCTCAGGGTGGAAAACCTGAGGAAATACTTCCCGGTGAGGAGGGGATTTTTCCAGAAGGTCATCGGGCACATCAAGGCCGTCGACGGCGTGGACTTTGAAATTCATCAGGGCAAGACCCTGGGCCTGGTGGGAGAAAGTGGATGTGGCAAATCCACCATCGGCCGCCTTATTTTGAAACTCATGGATCCGGATCAGGGCACGATCATCTATCGGGATCAGGATATCAGCGCCCTTACCCGCACGGACATAAAACCCCTTCGCAAAGAGATGCAGATTATCTTTCAGGACCCCTTCGGTTCCCTCAACCCCCGAATGACCGTGGGCCAATCCATTGAAGAGGGTCTACGAATCCTCAGGGTTCATGGGCATGCTGAGCGGACAAACCGCCTTAATAATCTCCTTGAAATGGTGGGCCTGAGCCCCTCGGCCTCGGACAGATACCCCCATGAATTCAGCGGGGGACAGCGTCAGCGCGTCGGCATCGCCAGGGCCTTGAGCGTCGAGCCCTCTCTTATTGTCTGTGATGAACCGGTCTCCGCACTGGATGTCTCTATCCAGGCCCAGATCATCAACCTCCTCAAGGAGCTCCAGAATAGGCTCGGCCTCAGCTACCTCTTCATCTCCCATGATCTCAATGTGGTGGGTTATATCAGTGACACGGTGGCGGTGATGTACCTGGGCCAGATCATGGAATACGCTCCCGCGGAAGCACTTTATGAAAGCCCCCTGCATCCTTACACCCTTGCCCTCCTTTCAGCCATTCCAACGGCGGATCAAAATGACCTGTTCGAAGAACACCCCCTCATGGGAGACGTACCGAGCCCGTTCAACCCGCCTCCGGGCTGCAAGTTTCAGGAAAGGTGTGCGCTCGTGGAAGATCGATGCCGAGAAGAGGAAATCGGTTTATATGAAGTGGCTGACGGACATGTGGTCCGTTGCTGGAAAGTGGCCTCATAGCGCCTGTTCAGTTTCCCCAACAGGTTTCATTGCCATGATGCCTCCTTGACATTCGCCTTTCTCGCAGATATATTATATCTATCGGTGTTTTTCGCAATCTCTCTTGCTGTTTCTGATCCCCTATTGGACCACACCCTATACTGTGCACCCCACTCCCACCTGTTTCTCATGTCTTGACCAGCAAAAAACTGAGTTGACCGATGGATAAGGGCTTGGTGATCTTGCCAACCCTTTGATTGCCCTTGCCCATGGGGATCACTCATGACGGTCCCCAAGAGGAATCATAAGAATGGATATCGATCTCTTCAAGACTCTAATCAACGTTTCAAAATACAAAAGCATTTCCAGGGCAAGCGAAGCCCTCTATCTGACACAACCTGCCGTATCCAAACAGATCAAGGTCCTGGAACACCATTATGATATCAAACTCTTTGAAAGAGATAAGAGAAAGATGATGCTGACGGAACCCGGCAAGCAGTTGCTCGATTACGCCCATCGCATCACCAGGCTTTATCGTGAATCCATCAGATCCCTCAACGAACGCGACGGACAGGTAAAAGGCACCCTGAAAATGGGTGTGAACCTGACCCTTGGCATCTATGTCCTGCCCAGGCTTATCAGACTTTACTCGGACATCTACCCTGACCTTAAGATCGAAGTATTTCTTGATAACACGGATAATATCATCAAGGAGGTCAAGGGCGGAGATATGAACTTCGGGTTCATCGGGGATACCCTTCTCGATGCACTTGTCGTGAACCATCTCTTCTACCAAGATCACTTGAAAGTCGTAATCGGCAAAAGCTTCGGAATTGACAAGGAGACGATCAGCTGGAAAGACCTTGAAAAAATTCCCTTTATCTGCAGGGAAAGGGGTTCCGACATTCGCAACAGTTACGAGAAATGGCTGAAAAAGAAAAGCATCCACCTGAACACCAAGATGGAGTTGAACAATACGGAGGCGATCAAAAACTGTGTCCAGAGTGGTATCGGGTTTACAATCCTTCCCTCATGTACCATAGAAAAGGAGGTCCACGACGGCACATTTCGTGTGCTCTCTCTCCCGTACATGGACATTACTCAGAACTTCTACATCTGCCATTTCAAGAACAAAACCTTCTCAAAGCCCGAAAAGGTCTTTCTGGAGTTCCTTTTTCAGATCATCGAGACAGACGGAGACCGCTTCCTGCAACCCGCCCCCGCCGTTTCCCTTTGAGCACTGTAATTTTCTTTATTGCACAATATGGCTTCGAGCCGAAATGCCCCCAACTTTGCGTTTTCCTGAGGGAGCCTCTGCACCTTGCAACGAAACCCGGTCCAAGATTCAGATATTACAACTTGTCTTTTTCCTGGTCCAGTACCCTTCCGGGAAAACGGATCAATTCCTTGATCTTGGCACTTCGAATCTTTTGTTCGTGGGCGTCCTTTTTTTCAAAGGCCTGACCCACTTTCACAAGGAGTTCCTCCAGTTTTACGGGTTTCAGGAGGTAATCGAAGGCCCCGAGCTTCATGCCTTCGATGCTTGTCTCCACAGACGCATGGCCCGTAAGCAGGATCACCTCGGCAAGGGGCTGAACCCTCTTCATTTCCCTCAGGACTTCAATGCCGTCCATGCCTCCGGGCATTTTGATATCCAGGATGACCACATCAAAGAGCCGGCCCTTCATCGCCTCAAGGGCTT
>CAYNYM010000097.1:0-9091 GCA_964401325.1 uncultured Desulfobacteraceae bacterium
CGAACAAGGCCTATCCCCTGGTCAAGAGAGAGTTGATGTCCCGGGTGGAGATCAAGACCAGGGGGGGCGGCCTCGCAGAGGCGACCATAAGGATACCCAAAGGGGATCCCCGAAATCCCATGTCCGATGAGGAATTGAAACAGAAATTTTTCACCCTGGCACAACCCCTTATCGGAAAAGAACGATGCGAGGAGGCCTATGGGAAGGTGATGGGCGTCGAAGAGCTGGAAAACATACGCACCCTCACGGACCTCCTGGTTCCATGAACCTGTCGGGCTTTTTCTTGAAAAAGCCCGCAAAAGATGGTTACATATTCCATGTCGGTTTAACCTTTTGAAAAAATAAAGGTCCTTGGTCATGACCATACCGAAAAGGAAGCTGGGGAAGACAGAAATCGACGTCACCATCCTCGGCCTTGGGGGCGAGGGCGTCTTGAGGACCTTCGGCCATGAAAAGGAGGCCTATGCCCTCATCAATCAGGCAATTGATCTGGGCATCAATTACTTTGAATCGGCACGGGCCTATTCCGGAAGTGAATCATACTACGGCCTTGCCCTGGGGGAACGCAGGAAGGAAATCTTCCTTACGAGCAAGTCTCATGCAAGGGACAAGCAGGGTGCCCTAGATCATCTCCGTGAAACCCTGAGTAACATGAATACCGATTATCTGGACCTGTGGCAGGTTCATGATGTGCGGAGCGAAGAAGACATCGAACAGATATTCGGGCCCCGGGGGGCCATCGAGGCCTTTATGGAGGCAAGGGAAAAGGGTTGGGTGAAACATATCGGTGTCACGGGTCACCACGACCCGGCTGCCCTTATACGCTGTATTGAGGCCTTTCCCGTTGATACGGTATTGATGCCCGTCAATCCCGCCGAACCCGCCTACAAGAGTTTCCCTGATACGGTTCTTCCTGTCGCCGTGTCAAAGGAAATGGGCATCATTGCCATGAAAATTTATTTGAGGGGAATGGCCACCAGGTTACGGGGGGTCGACTCCCTGGCGCCTTTCTTCCGTTTTGCTCTTTCCCACCCCGTCAACACGGCCGTCGTCGGGTGCGATGACATCGCCCAGCTTGAAGAAAACGTGCACTTCGCGAGGTCCTTTGAACCCCTTTCGCAAAAAGAGATAGAACGCGTCGTCGATCACGTAGCGCCCTTTGCCGGACAACTCATGTACTACAAACCATGAAAGCAATGATCTTTGCCGCCGGTCTCGGAACGAGGCTGAGGCCGCTCACGGACGAAAGACCCAAGGCCCTTGTACCGGTCGGGAACAAACCGGTCATCCTGTGGAATATCGAATATCTGAAAACCTATGGGGTGACCCGTATCATCGTCAATGCCCACCATCACTCCGGGCAGGTCCTGAATTTTCTCGATGGCGGCCGACCCTTTGGAATCCCTATAGAAGTGAGAGAGGAATCCCGGATCCTTGGGACCGGAGGAGGGATCAAGAACACGGAGGATTTTTGGGATGACGCCCCCTTTGTTGTAATAAACAGCGATGTCATCACCAATATCCCCCTCGATAGGGCCTACGAGTACCATCTCAAATCAGATGCGCTCGCAACACTCGTCCTTCACGATCACCGTCCCTACAACAAGATCCAGGTGGACCCTCAAGGGTGTATTGCTGAGATCCCCCGTGCCTATGGGGCCAGGGGCCTGGCCTTTACGGGCATTCATATCATCAACCCCGAACTCCTCCGCCATATCCCAGAGAACGATTTCTCCGATATCATTGATTGCTACAGACAGTTGATCGCCTCCGGGCTGCCCGTGAAAGCCTTTGTCGCGCAAGGGCACTTCTGGCACGATATCGGGGATCTACCTTCTTACCTTCGGGCGAACAGAAAACTTGCCTCAAACACCTTCGCCATGGCCCCCAAAACCCGACGGCATCCCTCCGCCAGGCTTGAGGATTGGGCCGTGATCGGTGCGAGGTGTTCCCTTGAGGAAAACACGATCGTGAAGCGATGTGTCCTATGGGAGGGTGTGACAATCAAGGCAGGCCAGACGGTCGTGGATAGTGTCCTGACACCCCACAGGACGGTATCCCTCGGCGGGATCTCGTGAAACAGTCCGTTCGTTTTCCGCCTATATTCTAGACCTAACAGCCCCGAAGGCCTCTATGGCGGGTACCAGAAAACCCTTGTTTTCAGCGGGCCCCCTGCCCTGCCCGTAGCATGTGGACAAAGACCTCCTCTCCGTTTTTTTAAAAAGAAAAAAGTCGAATGACTCGAAAATTCATTGACATACGAAAAATTCGTCGTAAAAAGGTCAAGGGCCTTTATATCCCGCGACTGGATTCACTTTCCTGGACGAAACGGTACGCCGTGATATTTTTTTCGGCCGCCCGGAATCAGGAAGGTATTGCAGAAGCGGTGTCTTATCTCGATAGATTTCATTGCGTAAGTCTCTGACCAGTCAATTGCCAGCACTTTCACATGGATTCTCTCATAGGGGCTTGTACTTTTTGTTGATTCACTCATAATCGGGAGGCAACAATGAAGAAGATTCTGGTCACCGGAGCAGCCGGACAAATTGGATCGGAGTTGACCCTGACGCTCAGGGAAAATTACGGAGACGCCAATGTCATTGCCACAGGCCACAAGACAAAGCCCGACCCCTGGCTCCTGGAATCCGGCCCATTCCATTTCATAGACTGCACCCGGCCTGAAACGGTCGCCGAGGTCGTCAAAAAATACCAGGTGACCACGATCTATCACCTTGCCGCCGTCCTTTCCGCCAAAGCCGAGGAGAACCCACAGGTCGCCTGGGACGCCAATCTGATCGGACTCTACAACGTGCTCGAGGTGGCCCGTGAATACGGTTGTCGGGTCTTTACGCCCAGTTCCATCGGGGCCTTCGGACCCACCACGCCCCTTGATAACACCCCGCAGGACACGATCCAGCGCCCCAATACCATGTATGGCGTGACCAAGGTCGCGGGCGAATTGATTTGCGATTATTATTTCAAGCGATTCGGGGTGGACACCCGCGGCGTCCGTTATCCGGGCCTGATTTCCTACAAGACGCCGCCCGGCGGCGGAACCACGGATTATGCCGTGGAGATCTTCTACCATGCCCTCGAGCATCGCAAATACACCTGCTATCTTGGGGAGGGCACCTATCTGGACATGATGTATATGCCCGATGCGCTCAAGGCGGCCGTTGACCTGATGGAAGCGGATCCTTCCAGGCTCAAACACAGGAATGCCTTTAACGTATCGGCCATGAGTTTTGCGCCCGAACACATTGCAGCCCAGATTCGCAAACATATTCCGGGATTCACCATGGATTATGATATCGACCCCGTCAGGCAAGGCATTGCCGAGTCCTGGCCGAATTACATGGATGACACGGCCGCCAGAGAAGAATGGGGATGGAAGCCGGATCATGATCTCGAGTCCATGACCCATGAAATGATAGAAAAATTATCGGAAAGACTGGGAATTTCCATCTCCTGATCGGAGAAGGGCAGGACTTGCAGCTTGGGGAAGGTCCGGTCTTCAGCAGGAGTCCCGGGAAGAGACCAAACCGAATGAGAGAGGGCTTTCATGACTGAGGACACGTGGAGAACACGGATAAAGGGGCTAAACAGGGCGTTTATTCCTGTCCGCCGCCTTTTTTCTTCCCGAATACATGCTGCACCATGTGCCGACCTTCAACCATTCGGTCCTTCGTTCCCATCGGGATCTTCGATCCGGACTGTTCCTTCTTTCAATCCCACCCTTTGAAAAATAGCTCATGGAATAGGCCCTTCTCCGATCGCTATCGGAACGACGGTCAAAACCATAATGCCTTCTGTCCTTCATCATGCGGTCTCCTCTCCGGAGAGGCTGGGAACAAATACGGTTTGTTTTTATTGTAACAGTTCGATTTCATGGCGGGGCCTTTATCCCGGCCCCGCCTTTCGCACAAAGGCCACTCTCGAAGGTCTTTATGGCGTCTCATGATAGACTGGTTTGCTCATTTCTGAAAAGGTAAAATTATAAAAGACATTGTAACCGTTATAGTCCAGCACCCTTAAATCATCAGACTGTTTCAAGTCGCCCAGAACTACCGTAAAATGGTTGCCGTATTTTTCCTTCACCTTTTCCAATGGAAGTTCGGAAGCGATGAACTTTCTGATCCCTTTAGCCTCAAGCTTAGTCACCAGATGGGGATCTTCCAAGGAATCATAAGTGGTGAGGATGAGAATTGGACCCGTTCCGGTAAAAATGATTCCCGCCTTCATGACTTGACCTCCTTTCCGTGCCCCAAGAGGCAAAGACATTAAATGATTCTATTTGGTAAGGTCTTTGTTCAGGCCCTAGTCAATAGATAGATCACTGCGTGACGGTGTGAGGTGAGGAGGGGTCTCATATAAAAGGAAAAGGGTATCGGATGCCTTTACCGGAGTTGCCCTGCAGCAGCGGATCGACCCTGAGCTTCAGGGAACAGCCTGGATGCAATTGATGTCTGGCCTGATCCACCATTCTCGCAATTCACATGGGATAGGGGATCCCGGACCCGGTCATGACGGGAGGAAATGAGCACCGTATACAAACGGTATAAGTTTATCATGATTTCTGATCTTTTTCAACCCGTTTCACCCATCAAGAACCCAATTTAACTATTATATCCAGCCGTTTAAAACACAAACATACGGAAAGATCCTTCAAACAATGGCCTGATTTCGGCAATAATCTGCCAATTAGTGTCCATCCGGAAAGACATGATTTCTGGATGGAGTGTTCAGTCCCGCCCTGCGGGATATTCATTGCTCGGCTTAAGGCTTTGTTTCTTCATGATTTTTATCCCACTAAGGCAGGACTGACGGGGCTTGGCGCTCATCCGGTAGTGACCATTTCCGCATGAGCGCGAATTGGCCGGGTGATTTGACCACCACCCTTTCTATTGACCGCCCGCCCCCTTTGACCCTATACTTTTTATTTGAACCGATAACCTTTCACCTCAAGGAGGCCGCCATGTTGGAAGGAGGACAGACCGGGAATCGGTCGGATCAGGCCATGCTGGATCAAGCCCAGGCCCAGATGATTTCAGCATTTGAGAAAATGCCTCATGAAGTTCCCCTGCTGCTCTTTACGGCGCCGGACAAGAATGCACCCTACTGTGACGCGGCCAGACAGGTGATTCGATCCATTCGACAGATGGCCCCAAAGGTTTCCCTGAAGGAATACGATTTGGGGCATCAGGTTGCCGGTCAATGGAACGCCGAACATTGCCCCACCTTGCTCTTTGACCCTGAGCATTACCACATCAGGTGGCTGGGTGCCCCCGTAGGAGAAGAGGGGCGAACCTTTGTGGAGGCCCTGCTGATGCTGGGCTACACCCAGGCCGGTCTCCATGAAGATGCCGCTCGAATCCTGCAAAAAATCGATTCTCCTCGCCAAATCAAGGTCTTCGTAAGCCCGTCCTGTCCTTACTGCCCCCAGCAGGCCGTCAATGCCCTGAAGGCCGCTATAGAAAGGCCGGACATCATTTCCCTTGAAATCATCGACATACAGGCCAATCCGGATCTGGCTGATCGATATTCGGCCCAGAGCGTGCCTCAAACCTATGCCAACGAGGTTCTCGTTGCGATGGGGGCACAAACGGAAGAGCTTTTCATGCTCTCCCTCCAAAAACTTGAGGAACAGACTCTGTTTATTCCTGAAAGTGACGCCCTGGAAGTGGAAACGGATCTGGTCATCGTGGGAGGCGGCCCGGCCGGTTTGACGGCCGGCATCTATGCCGCGCGAAGTGGCCTCAAGGCCGTGGTCATTGAAAAGGGTGGCCTCGGCGGGCAAATCGCCACCACCCCCGTGGTCGAGAACTACCCCGGCCTCACCCAGGTAGGGGGCAAGACACTGGTCGATATCATGGTCAGCCATGCCCTGGAGTATGCCAACATCTTTCCGGGCGAGGAAGTGATCGACATTCACCCGGGAAATCCCATCGAGGTGCGAACCAATCGAAGACGCTTCAAGAGTCGGTCGGTTCTCCTCGCCACCGGCGCGACCTACCGACACCTTGATGTACCGGGAGAAACACGTCTTTCGGGCCATGGTGTCAGTTATTGCAGCACCTGTGACGGACCTCTTTTCAAGGGCAGAAAGGTCGTCATTGTGGGAGGAGGAGACAGTGCCGTAACCGAGGCCCTTCACCTGCGCAACATTGGTGTGGATGTGACCCTCATCCACAGAAAGGATACCCTCAGGGCTCAACATCAATTGGCCAGGAATCTCGCTGAAAACGATATCCCTGTTATTTTCAATACCGAGGTCAAAGAAATCCGGGGAAAGGACCGGGTCACGGAAGTGGAACTCCATAACAGCAAGACCGACGAGACCACCGTCATGGCCACAGACGGCATCTTCATCGCCATCGGCTATGTCCCGGCCGTGGCCCTGGCTCAGAGGCTCGGTGTGGAGATCACTGATGAGGGATATATCAAACGAGACTCAAGACACCGGACCAATATTCCCGGGGTCTATTCAGCAGGGGATGTGGAGGGCGGGTACAAACAAATCGTTATCGCGGCAGGACAGGGCTCTGAGGCGGCCCTCTCTGTCTTCGAGGATCTCGTCAACCCCTATTGGAAAACGGAGAAATCAACGGCCTGACACCTGTTCTGAAGCAACCTCATACGCCCTAATTGGGTGCCTTTTGGCTCAAAATTCATTCAAGCGGGATCCGCTGTGATCCCGCCTCTCTTTTTGAATACCTGGATTTCACAGGCCATGCCCTTTCGATCCCTGAGAGGTCCCCGGAACACCTTGAATTATCATATCTTTTAGACAATTTACCATTGACACTCAGAGACTTTCCCCTTATATTGCCCTTGCCTTCAACCGGGTGGAATTTTTTTCATGGGGGTTTCCCTCGGCAGTCCTCCTCCTTTTCATTTCAAAACGAAAATTTCAGTGAAAGTCTAGCCATGCACAAGTTCCAGAAAATTTATGAGAGGCTCCAGTACAACGAAGATATTGCCCAACGTTTTTTTGAAGTCGAGGTCAGTATCCTATCGACACTCAATTTCACCGATTTTTTTGAAAGATTGCTCACGGAGATCAAGGAAAAATTCGACATCCCCGATGTGTGGCTCTCTCTGATCGATGAAAACGATGTCGTTCCCCTTATCGGTGAATTGGCCTCGTCCAAAATCATCAAGGAAAGGCTGAGCATCATTGGCAGAAAAGCCTTTTCTGAAATCACAGGAAATGCCGATGGTCCCCTGCTCAACAATGAGGACCTCAAACCCTTCTACCGGATGTTCCCCCCCAACGAGAAGTACCTGATCAGATCCCTGGCGATCCTTCCCATCACCCTGAATGGAGAGATTATCGGGAGCCTGAACCACGGCGACCCCTCCGCCCAACGTTACGTCCCCGGCATGGACACGGCTCTTCTTGAAAGACTGGCAGTCAAGATATCCATATGTCTTTCAAATGTAACGGCCCATGAAAGACTGCGGGTCATTGCATCAAAGGACCCTCTCACCGGCCTCCTGAACCGGGGCGTATTTGAATCGATCCTGAAACGTGAATTCAACAGGGCACTCCGCTATGACACCCCCCTGTCCCTTGTATTTATCGACCTGGATGATTTCAAGAGTGTCAATGACAGCTTCGGGCACGACGCGGGGGACGCCCTCCTGCGTTACATGGGGGCCCGGCTCCTGGACATGAGCAGGGAGAGCGACGTGGTAGGGAGGTTCGCCGGAGACGAATTCCTGGTCCTCCTGCCCTCCACAACGACCAAAGAGGCGCACAAATTAACCGGACGCATCCAGGCCTTCTTTTCCGAAAATCCCCTCGCATTCAATGGCACGCCGATTCCAATCTCCTTCAGCTTCGGAATTTCGCACCTCCAGGATCGGGGTGTTCAGGACCCCCCTTCTCTTCTCAAGAGGGCCGATGAACGTTTGTATCGGGCCAAGAGAAAAAAATAACAGCACATTTTGGACCTTGATCCCGAAGGCCTTTGTCCGAAGGCGGTCACCCTGGGGTTATCCCGGCGGATGGACCTTTAGGGCAATGATCTCCCTTAATTTGGCAGGAATTCTGACGGGTTTCTGATTTGCATTGAGGCAGGCATGCACCGTATGACCCGTGACAAGAAGCCGGCCTTTCTCGTCGAAAACCCGGTAATCAAAACGTACACGCACTCTTTTCACAGGAAGGATCATCGTTTTCACGACGACCATGGCGTCATACTTCGTGTTTGCATGATAATCGGCAGAGGCCTCGGTGACGACCAGATTATATCCGTCTGCTTCTATCTCGGCATAGGGGTAACCAAGGTCCCGCATGAATTCATTTCTGGCAACTTCAAAAAAGGTAAAATAATTCCCATAATAAACGAGTCCCATACGATCCGTATCCTTATAACGTACGCGAATTTCAGTTTCGTGCCAGTCTTGCTCTGTCATGTCCTTCGTCCCTTCTTCGGCATTGGTCCCTCGGCAAAAGGGATAACTCGTTGTTTTTGGGCGCTATTGTAACGGGACATAAGGTGATGTCAAGGGATTTTGTCTCTCCCCCTCTGCCTGAATCCGGCTACAAATTCCGATATCATTGCTGAAATCGGGGTATTGGGGAGACCTCCCGATCAAAGGCCGTCCCGCGATGCGAGGAACGGAATCATGCCTTGAGGGTGGATCCGGATCGCACCCTCAGACTTGACACACCACCCGGAAATTTCTATATTTTTTGAAATTGCCTGTTATCCTTCATCCGCACCACACAGCCATTTTCCGCGCAGGGATGAGATAACTAAAACCCCGGCCAAGAGCCGCACAACAAAGATTGGAGGTCATTCATGCTTAAACTTGGAGAAAAAGGTGCCATCTTACAGAGGGACAAGGAGACATATGCCATTGCACCCCATATTTCCTGCGGCGTGGTCACGCCCGATCTTCTGCGAAGACTGGCGGATGTGGCGGACAAATACAATGCCAAGGCCCTCAAAATCACCGGTGCGACACGCATTGCCGTGGTTGGAATCAAAGAGGAAGACATCGATCAGGTCTGGCAGGAATTGGGCATGAAGCCGGGCGCCGCAGTAGGCCTCTGCGTTCGCAGTGTTCGTGCCTGCCCGGG
>CAYNYM010000098.1:0-9061 GCA_964401325.1 uncultured Desulfobacteraceae bacterium
AGACCACCTCAAAGGACAACCGGGAAGTCAAGGGGGAGGGAGTCTTTATCGAGGCGTTACGCAATGAGCTTGTTACGAAGGGAATGCATCCGAAAATCGTTGGGATCAAAGCCTTGAAAGTGGAAAAAGCCGTTGAATCTATAAGACAAATGATCGACGGCACGCGGGAAAGCGAGTCATCAAGGTGATTTTTGTCGGGATTCCTTTCGGGTATCAAAATATACAGGCATCATGCTCAATGAAGTGGAAGGGGAACTGAAGGGTGTCGAACTTGTCGGAGTTGCAACCCCTGACGGCGATGTCCGGGTTGTGGGAGGAGAACCCGATGGACCTGAGCCTGCCTTCCGCCTTGGCCTTGATCAGGACCTCGTGAGCCCCACCAGGTCCCAGGACCCTTTCAAAGTCTTCCCGGGTGGAGACATTGTGGCACTGGATCAGTTCTACCCGCTCCGTTTTGAGGTCCCCATAGAAATAAGCGGTGTCAAAAAAGCGTACACCCAATTCATAGCTGTGCCTGATGACCTCAACGGCCTCATCCATTCCAAGGCGCATGATGGGAATGCCGCCGAAATCGAGTTCGGTCGCTCTGAGCCCGCTTCATCCCAGATCAACCGTGCTAAGCGTGTTGTCTTCTTTTTCAGAATTCATGCCTCATAACCTCGTTATGCCTGGTGCGGAATTTTTTCATTACGGTGGCGCATTCCATCTTACACTTTTCACCGCGGAGCGCCTGGAGACTGTTTTCATTGTGTCTTCCGTGCCTCGGTGAACCGATTCCTGCGAATCCGGTATCTTGTGAATTTCACCGATATTCATGATCATGAACCGGGAAGGATCAAGGCTGCGTCGGGTGATCGTTCGCTGCAATTCCAGGGCAGGGTAGCCTACCGGCTCATTCCCGAGGTGAAACGTGCCCCACTGGTGTGGCACCATGAATTTCGCCTTCAGGTCCTTGAAGGCCTCGACGGTCTCATCGATGTTCATGTGGGCGTGGTGCATGAACCATCTGGGGTGATAGGCCGTTGTGGGGAGGAGCGCATAGTCGATTCCGGGATAGCGTTTGCCGATTTCACGATGCCCGATGAAGTATCCTGTATCTCCGCCGTAGTAAAGGGTAACCCTTGGGGTGATCAGCATGAAACTGGCCCAGAGGGTCTCATTGACTCCCTGTCCGATGCGCCTCGACCAATGCTGACTGGGGAGACAGACCAGGGTCGGGCCGTTTTTGCCGGCAATGCTCTGCCACCAGTCCATCTCGGTCACGTTTTTTTTGTTCAGCCCCTGGACATAGGCCTTGAGCCCGAGCGGGACGAATATTCGCGTGTTTTCGGGAAGGGCGAGAAGGGTTTTCGTGTCCAGATGGTCATAGTGATTATGGGAGATGATGACGTTGACCCTGGGGGTGATCTCCTTGAGGGCCTCCAGGGTGATTCCGGGAGGGGTCTTCCTTTTGGGCAGAAAGGCCCTTGAAGAGAATATGGGATCCGTCAGCCAGTACTCACCCTGCAGGCGGATCAGGAAGGTCCCGTGACCGATCCACATGATGAAATCACCCCGGGGCATGGCCAGAATGCGTTCCTTGGCATTCCCGATGATTCCGGGTCGGTAGGCCTTTTCCTCTTCGGTATATTTCCTCGAATCTGAGGAGAATCTCCATCTGAGAAAACTCCGGAATCCTCTCTCCTCGTTGGGCATCCAGGGATTGAAGAAGCGGCCGTTTTTGACATGAGGTGCATACAGTAGCGCGGGATCGGCGGATTCAACCTTTGAACGCCATGCCCCCTCGTCGAAAGGGGGTGGATTGAATACGCATGACGGAAGAACGGATAGGGTTATGGCAAGAATAAGGGCGGTCAAAAAGGGTAAAGCGAACCTGTATAACCTTTTCATAAGGCCGATCCACTATTTTACATAGGTTTCAGCAATTTCTCTCACGGCATCAACGGCTTTTCCCACGTGACCCTCCGTGTTGAAGGGACCAAAGGAAACTCTCACCGTTCCGCCGAGCCGGTCTGTTCCCAACTGCTCATGAACGAGGGGTGCACAGTGAAGACCGGTTCGGCATGCGATGTGATACTCTCCATCCAGAACGGTCCCTGTATTTACGGCCTCAAAGCCTTGAATATTAAAACTTATGACCCCGATATGATTCTTCAGATCATCCTGACAGTATGTGATGACGGCATCCATCTCGTGCAGCCCGTCTCTGAATGCCTTTGTGAGCTTCATTTCATGGCGGTGGATCTTTTCGATTCCTTGATGCATGAGCCATTTTACACCGGCATAAAGGCCTGCAATTCCGACAATATTCAATGTGCCGTATTCAAGCCTGTAGGGGTATTCTTCAGGGTGACATTTTACCGCTGATTTTACGCCCGTGCCGCCGCCCCTTGTGTGCCTTATTTCAACGCCTTCTCCCACATATAGACCACCAACTCCGGTCGGCCCATAAAGAGATTTGTGCCCTGTGAAGGCAACGACATCGATATTCATTTCCTCTATATCCACAGGGATTTTTCCCGCCGTTTGAGAGGCGTCGACAAGGAAAATGATTCCCTTCTCTCTGCAGAGCGTCCCTATTTCCTTTATCGGTTGAATGGTCCCGAGCACGTTCGAACCGTGATTTACCACGACAAGTTTGGTGTTTTTCTTGACCAGGGAGACAAAATGATCGGGATCAACAAAGCCATCTTTATCGAATGGAATGTAATCAACTTCAACCCCATGATATCGTGACATATGATAAAGTGGTCTCAAAACGGCATTATGCTCAAGGGTTGTTGTGATGACATGGTCTCCGGGGTTGAGGAGTCCTGATATGGCAAGATTAATGGCATCGGTGGAATTGAGTGAGAAAATAAGTCGATTGTGAACCGAACCGTTGAAATACTCTGTTAAAATTTTTCTTGTATTTTCAACAATATCCCCTGTCTCAATCGAAAGATCATATCCGGATCGCCCGGGATTTACCCCATGGGTTCTATAAAATTTATCCATGAAGGTATAGACTTCTTCCGGCTTTGGGAATGATGTCGCGCCATTATCGAGATAGATGAGGTTTTCCATAAGAAAATTCCTGTGACTTGTTTTGGCACCCGGGTTTTCCAGCAATGTGGAAAAATCGGAGACCATGACCCCGCACATGAAAATAAGTTGAGTATAGATTGATTGTAAATTTAATGAGAATACAAGTTAAATGTGTAACGCATGCATGTCAAGTTTTTTTGTCTCCGCAAAAAATGATGTTAAGCATGATTGGGGATAGTTTAAAGATGCCTTGACGGTGGATCAGGGCTAGGCGGTTATGGGGTGTGAATGATCATCATGGCATTATCTTGTGCCCATGATTTCGGCGACGGAGTTGCGGATATGTCTTGTGGTGCATTCGCGGACCATGTTTTCATCTTTTTTGTCAAAGGCCTGTATAAGTTCCAATGCCTCGGAGAAAAAAATTTGAAGGTCAATTTGCCGGGGAATGGACAGCCAGAAACGCAGGTAATGGCCGAGAAGGCGTTCGAGGAGCTTGGCCAGTTGGGTGTTTTTTGCTGCCTGAAAGAGGTGCTGGTGAATTTTAAAATCAAGGTCCACGATGCTTTCGTTGCTGCTCCCTTCGCCAAACGACAGGATCCGTTCTTTGTTTTTTTTGAGTCCGTCCATCTCTGCGGGTGTGATGCGCTGAAGAGCCCAGATGTTGGCCTGGACCTCCAGAACCATCCGTATTTCGGTCACTTCACGAATTCGATCAAGGCTCAAGGGGGTTACGATAAAGTGTGAACCGTGCCGCATGATCCATTCTTCTGCCTGCAGCGTTATCAGGACTTCTTTGATCGGCGTGCGGCTAACGCCAAATACGTGAGCCAGTTCACTCAAATTTAAGACACTTTCAGGCGCAAGTTCCAACCGGATTATTTTTTTTCGAAGTTCCTCGTAAATCTTATTTGAATCCAATGTATCCCTTGTATAAACAAAAAGTTGCAATGATATTTCTCAGGTAAATCGTATACCGTAAACTGTATTTATGCTAAATTTAATACCGATTGATGTCAAGGTGGAAATACCCTTTTGAATGACCGGGATTCCTGAGAAAAAGGGAAATGATTTTGACAAACGGAAATTATTCAGGCAGATTAATGCCCTATGCAGGAGTCAAGGAAGATGAAACCCCCTGATTGTCATCGCCTGATCCACATATATTTTATCTTAGGTTTTTCGCTGTGGGTCCTGGTTTCTGCATTCATGGGGGGCGGGAGAGGTGTTCAGACGCCTGAGGCCAGGGCTGAGGGGTCGGCGGGGGGCGCAGAGCGGGCCGACGGGGCGCTGAAAAGACAAAAGGGGAGGGATATGGCTGATACCAATCAATTGACGGAAGAAGAGGGAAGGCAACTCCTCACAGTGGCCCGGAAGACCATCGAGGCGGCGCTCTTTGGCCGGAAGACGGATGAGGCCCCCGACTCGGTCGCATCCCGGAAATTCCTGGAGAGAAGGGGCACCTTTGTAACCCTTACGATTGGGCACAATCTCAGGGGTTGCATCGGGCATATCATCCCACAGGAAACGCTTTTCGAAGGGATTAAGGTCAATGCCGTCAATGCGGCCTTTCAGGATCCGAGATTCAGCCCATTGAGCAAAAAGGAATGGGACCGGGTCAAGATCGAGATCAGCGTGCTGACCGATCCCGAGGAACTGCCCTATGAGGATGCGCAGGATCTTCTCAATAAGTTGCGGGCCGGCTTGGACGGGGTCATCATCAAGCAGGGATACAATCAGGCCACCTTCCTCCCCCAGGTATGGGAACAGCTCCCGAAGAAGGAGGAATTCCTGGGTCATCTCTGCATGAAGGCGGGATTGGACCGGGAGGCCTGGAAAAAGGAGAAACTCGAAGTCTCGACCTACCAGGTCCAGGCCTTTGAGGAATGAAATCGCTTTGCGATTTCATGAAAAGCAGCTTCGCCGCTTGAAAACAGTCGGTCGAGGGACCTTAGCCGTCCACACCCTACCTGGTTTACATCTAGAAATGACCCTCGCCCTTACGGGCAGCCTATGGCTGTCCAATTCCGCTCTCCTGCGGAATTGTCCTTGAATTGTCCCACTACAAGCGGGACTCATTCCTGAAACCGGGAACCCGCTGCAAAGCAGAGGGACTGAGTTCCTGAAGGGTACGGTGAGTTGAAAACTTACGCTTGCCCGGATTTAATTTCTGGATGACTGCTACCTAAAGAGGGGGAAATCATGAGACGCCTCGTCATCCTGAGTATTATCGGGACGGGCATTTCCTCTATTGCAGTCCAGCTTGTTACCATCCGGGAATTTTTGTCCCAGTTTCACGGCAATGAGATCACCATATCCCTCGTTATTTTTTCCTGGCTCCTTTTGACTGCCCTGGGAACCCTTTTGGCCCGTCCCGTAAAACGGCCCTCCCTCACGGCCTATGCCCTGCTGTGCCTCATGACAGGGGTATTTCCTCTTGTTCAGCTTGTCCTGATTCGAGGTTTGAGGGACATCCTGCTACTCCATGGGGCCTCCGCCGGTTTCTATGACATTTTTTTCTATATCCTGATCACCACGGCCCCCTACTGTCTCCTTGCAGGGTTCATCCTTCCCTATGCCCTCCCGGTGCTCAGGGATTTAAGGGTTCCATGGAACGCGGGTAAGCTCTACATCGCGGACAGCATCGGGGATATTTCCGGAGGCGTCCTGTTCAGTTTCCTCCTGGTCTACTGGCTGAAACCCTTTAAGATAGTGGTCCTGAGCTCAGGGTTCCTGATCCTGGTATCCCTTTTGATCCTGCTGAAAACCCGCAAGTTTCTGCTCCTTTCCGGGGGACTTCTGCTCACGTGTGCATTTGGCCTGTATGCCCTCGACGGTTCTTTT
The DNA here is from genome assembly GCA_964401325.1 of uncultured Desulfobacteraceae bacterium. Classification (GTDB taxonomy): domain Bacteria; phylum Desulfobacterota; class DSM-4660; order Desulfatiglandales; family HGW-15; genus CAYNYM01. The sequence goes on from CAYNYM010000098.1 coordinate 5,872, forward strand.
GAGACCGCTACACTGGCCGGACAATATGGGCGGATCGTCCACTACACGGAGTCCCCCTACGGGCGAATCGTGGTTACAAAGGAAGGGCCGCAGTACACCTTCTGGGAATCGGGTGTCCCCCTTTACTCGAATGCGGAAACCATCAGGAGTGAAGAAAAGATCCATTATCCCCTGAGTCAGTTGGACGGGGTGGGAAACGTCCTTCTGATATCCGGAGGTCTGGGCGAAACACTTCAGGAGGTCTTGAAATATGACCCCCAAGGGATCGACTACCTGGAGCTTGATCCTTTGCTGACAAGGGCCGCCCGGGATCTGGGTTTCATAAAAAAAACGCCTGTTCTCAGGGTGATCAACCGCGATGGGAGGCATTACATCAGGTCCACGAAAAGGCAATATGATGCCGTGATCGTCGACCTGCCGGATCCTGACACCTTTCAGATCAATCGGTTCTTCACCGGTGAATTTTTTGCTCTCTGCAAAAAGGTCCTGACGGATCAGGGGATCCTTTCCTTCGGTCTTTCCTATTCCCCCAACTACATCAGTCCCCTCAGGCAAGCCAAGCTGTCCATGATCTTGAGTACGGCCCAAATGCATTTCAAGAACGTCCTGATCCTTCCCGGCGGGGAGGCCTACTTTCTGTGCCGGGACAAAAGGTTGTGTGCGAACATCCCCTCGAGGCTCAGGGATCGGGGAATCGACACCGCCTATGTCCAGGGTTTTTACCGGGGAAATGTGACCCGGGAGAGGATTGAGGGGCTTCGGAAGGGCCTGAACGCAACCAAATCCGTCAACCTTGACTTTGAGCCTCGAATTATGGGTATTCTCTTTCAGGAGTGGTTTTCGAAGCACGGGACCTCACCCAGAATCATGATAGGGGTCATCCTTGTGCTGACCGCCCTCTACCTGGCATTCCTCAAGAGGGAGGAATACATCCTGTTTTCTACGGGCCTGGTCACCATGGGGGTGGAAATGGTGATCATTATCGTCTTTCAGGTGATCTACGGATTTGTCTATTTGAAGATCGGCGCCGTCGTCACAGTCTTTCTGGCAGGACTGTTGCCGGGTGCTGTTTTGGGAAATCGGCAACGACACAATGCCATGCAGGGGGTCTTTCTGTCGGAAGCCATGCTTCTCGGGCTTCTCATCCTTTCGCTGTTCTGGGTGGGATTTTTCAGATCCGAACTCCATGAATTGGCTTTCCTGGCCTTCGGTCTTGCCTTTTCTTTTTTCTGCGGATACCAGTTTCCGGCCGTGGCGACCCTTATCGGAGAGGACCAAAGCCCGGCGGCGGGTTGCCTTGCGGCCGATCTCACGGGAGCGGCCTTGGGGACCCTGGTTGCGGGGACTCTGCTCATCCCCCTCTGGGGCATTTCAAGGACGGTTATTTTTTTGATTCTTGTTAAAATTTCTAGTATTATCATAGCGTTATTTTTGGGTATGAAAAGGTCGTGACCGTATAGTTTTTTGACATGCATGCAGTTATCGGTTTTCCCGCGAGGGCCTCGTTTTTGAAAAGAGATCAGTATGACCAGGGACGTCCATTTTTTTAAAGGCTGAACCAATAGATAAGGTCGCGAAAGTGAACCAATCGATGACCCGAAAGGAATTCCTGAAGGCCCTTGGGATAGGCACTCCCGCCCTTCTGTGTGCACCCCGCATCTTGGGGGCTTGGCAGGACAAACGGGATAAGGGCAGGAGTATCACGGGGAGCGTATTCAAAGGGGATGCCCCTTCCAGGCCCTGGAAGTGGTCTATCGAGGCCTTCCACTATACCGTTGAGGGCAGGAAGGTGCAGTGCGAAGTGTGCCCCAACCGGTGTGTCCTTCTGCCCGGTGACCGGAGTGTCTGCCGGTCGAGGGTGAATATCGGAGGGAAACTATACTCCCTGGCCTACGGCAACCCCTGTGCGGTCCATGTGGATCCCATCGAGAAAAAACCCCTCAACCATTTTTACCCGGGCACGTCTGTTTTTTACATCGCCACCACCGGCTGTAATTTTAGGTGCCTGAATTGTCAGAACTGGGAGATCTCACAGAGACGGCCGGAGGAGGTCCATTTTGAGGAACTGTTTCCCGACGATGTGGTCAGGGAGACAAAAAAAAGGCGGGTCCCCACCATCGCCTATACCTATTCCGAGGCGGTGACCTATTATGAATACACCTATGATACGGCGAAACGGGCCCGAAAGGCGGGGATCAAGAATGTCCTGGTATCCAACGGATCTATCAACGAGGTGCCCCTTGTCGAGTTGTCGAAGTTCCTCGACGGTGCCAATATCGATCTGAAATCCTTTGACGACCGCATTTACCAATGTTTGAACGGTGGACATCTGCAACCGATCCTGGATACCCTCAAGACCCTTCATGAGGAAAAGGTCTGGTTCGAAATCACCACCCTTGTGGTCCCTTCCTATGCGGATGATCCGGACATGATTCAACGGATGTGCGGATGGATACTCAAGGAAATCGGGCCCGATTATCCCCTCCACTTCAGCCGTTTCGTGCCCCTGTACAAGCTGACCAGATTGCCGCCGACACCCGTCGAAACCCTGGAAAATTTAAGGGACCTTGCCATCAGAGAAGGTCTGCACTACGTGTATCTGGGAAACGTCCCCGGCCATGAAGGGTGCCACACCTTTTGTCATCATTGTGGGAGGCTCCTCATTGAGCGGAAGGGCTATGCCTTGGGTGCGTTCAATGTGGATAAGGGGAGATGCCGGTTCTGTCATACCCCCATACCAGGCAGATGGGGGGACCGTTCCGGGAAGATCTCAGGGGATGGACGAGAATTGACGGATCACAAAGACGGTGGCTTCACGGCTTTGAGGTCCGGCAGCCCTTGAGGCGTTGGTTCGTGTCCACCTGAAATCAGAGATTTCAGTATTGAGCGGTCAGCCGTCAGCTTAATGATTTGTTTCTTACAAGGTTTTTACTGACGGCTGAAAGCTGATCGCTGATAGCCCGGGTCCGGGAATGGTCATTTCCGGATGAGCACTAGTTCATCGGAAAAACGAGCGATTTTACCGTAACGGGAAATACCTGACGACCGACCAGCGGTTCACTGATATCGATCCAATCCCCGTCGTTCAGTGACAACTCATCCAGTGAAAGAAGATTGTTCTTCAACCCGGTTTCCCGTCGAATGACGTTCCCGACACTGCAGGCAATATCCTTTTCAAAGATAAGAATAA
>CAYNYM010000099.1:0-9040 GCA_964401325.1 uncultured Desulfobacteraceae bacterium
TACCGATAGACAAAGGAAATGTGTATTTACCACGAAGAACACGAAGGATAAAAAAACCTACTATATATTATTTTGGTTTTTCTTTTCCTAATCATGCAAAAAACCGACGTCAAATGAAATATTTAATTTAATTAAATATTTTTAACGCTTTTCTTCGTGTCCTTCGTGGTGTAAACTCTTTTAATTCATCGCATTTATTGCATAAGCCATTAATTAAAATGCGTTTTTTGATATAATTTGCCTTATTTTTCCTGAGTCAGTTCGCCATATTCACATGTAATCAAATATAAGACTGCCGTCTTCTTAAACTCGTACGTACAAATTCACCCCCATGATCTTCCTTTCCACATTACTGCTATCCCTCTTCATCACCCTGACCCTGATCCCCATCTTCAGGAGGCTGGCGCTCAGGGTCCATGCACTTGATTTTCCCAATGAACGGAAGGTGCACACCTCACCGGTCCCCAAGTCGGGCGGACTGGCCATGGCCGTGGGGACCCTCATCCCCGTTATCTTTTGGCCCCAGGGTGACGCCCTCATCCGCTCGATCGTGATCGGTGCCGGCATCGTGGTCCTCTTCGGCCTGTTGGATGATTTCAAGGATGTCAGTTACAGGGTCAAATTCGCCGGGCAGGTCCTGGCGGCCCTGGTCGTCATCTTCTACGGCGGGCTGAAGATCCAGACCCTGGGCATGCTGCTCCCGGATGAGGTATGCCTTCCCAACTGGCTGGCCATCCCCCTGACCCTGGTGGTCATTGTCGGAGTGACCAATGCGGTCAATCTCTCAGACGGCCTGGACGGGCTCGCGGGCGGCATCTCCATGCTCTCCTTTGCCCTGATCGGTTACCTGGCCTATCGTTCGGAGAGCACCCTGATCGCCCTGCTGTCCTTTGCCATGGTGGGGGCCATTTTCGGATTTCTCCGTTTCAATACCTACCCCGCAAATATCTTTATGGGCGATGCAGGGAGTCAGCTCCTGGGTTTCGCGGCGATTACCCTTTCCCTTGGCCTGACCCAGAATAACGGTCCCCTGAGCCCCCTGCTTCCCCTGATCCTGCTCGGGTTCCCCGTGCTGGACACCCTGACCGTGATGCTCGAACGGGTGGCCCAGGGCAGGTCTCCCTTTGTTGCGGACAAGAACCATTTTCATCACAAGCTCCTGCGCCTGGGACTTTTCCACACAGAGGCCGTTGTCCTCATTTATGCCGTCCAGGCCTTCCTGGTCATTTCCGCCTTTGTTTTCAGGTTTTACTCCGAGTGGCTCTTGCTCGGCCTGTATATCGTCTTTTCAGGCCTCATTCTCGCGGCATTCTTTGTGGCGGAAAAGACCGGATGGGGGTTTAGGCGATACGATTTCCTGGATACCTTTGTCAAGGGAAAGCTCCGGGTCCTGAAGGACAAAAACATCGTCATCAAGGTCTCCTTCCGTCTTGTGGCCTATGGGACCTCCTGCCTGTTTGTCTTTTCCTGCCTGGTGCCCGGGGGCGTGCCGCCCTACCTGGGTCTTTCGGCCCTGGGGTTGGCCCTGTTCATGGTCCTGTCCTGGTATTTTAGACGCGCCTTCATGGCCTATGCCATTCGCATATCCCTTTATCTCAGTATTCCCTTTGTCTTGTACCTGGGGGAGGTCGACATCATCCCGCTGATGACGCCACGGGCCCTCCAGATCTACCACTTCTCATTCGGCATTCTGGTGGCCCTTTCCCTCCTGACCATGAAGTTCACCAGGCGGACAAGGGGCTTCAAGACCACGCCCATGGATTTTTTGATCCTTTTCATCGCCCTGGTGGTCCCCAATCTCCCGGACTTTGCAGCCGGGGGCATCGAACACATGGGACTGATCGCGGTCAAGATGATCGCCTTTTTCTTCAGCTACGAGGTGCTCATCGGTGAGTTGCGGGGCGAGGTGGGAAAACTGGGGATTGCTACGATAGGGGCGCTGGTGGTTTTGGGACTGAAGGGGGTTGTTCAATTGTAAATTGTGGATTTTTAATGATGAATTATGAATTGGGGCAGGAATCACACTGAGTGATGCATTTCAAACCAGGAATGGGAAGATTTAAATTGAAAAGAGAAATAATTTTTAATTATGAATTTTGAATGGTTAATGAGGCTTTATATGGAACGGTAAGGCTCGCGGGAACATAGTATTTTTAATTAAGAATTAAGAATTTACAATTCAACATTTATATTTGGGGGTTTGAATGCAGACACTAACGCATAACATATTGAAGTCTGTTTGCCTGATGTTGACCATTATTTTTATTTCCTCCTGCTCCGGCCCCGAGGAAAAAAAGATGAAATTCTTCGACAAGGGCACGGCGCTCTTTGAGCAGGGCGACTTGGTCAAGGCCCGGCTGGAATTCAAGAACACCCTTCAGATCGATCCCAAGTTCGCCAAGGGGTATTACATGTTGGGACGGGTCGAACTGCGGGACAAGAACTGGAAGCCGGCCTACGGGGCCTTTGCCAAGGCCGTGGAACTGGACCCGGATCTGCTGGATGCCCAGGTGGAACTGGGCAAGATTTTTTTGCTGGCCCGGGACAAGGACAAGGCAGGGGAAAAGGTTGAACTGGTCCTCTCAAGGGACCCGAAGCATATGCGGGCCCGGCTCCTGAAGGCAGGGGTTCTCATGGCCGACAGAAAATTAGCGGAGGCCGAAGGGGTTCTGCGGACCCTGAAGGCGGAATATCCCCAGGCACCCGATTCCTACATCATGCTTGCAAATATCCGCCTCATGGGCAAGGACCAGGAAGGGGCAAAGGGATTTCTCCGGGAGCTCCTGGACAGGGATCCCGAGCACAAGGCCGGAAGGATCCTCCTGGCGCAGGTCCTGGAAAAAAACAAGGAATGGGATAAGGCCGAAGAGGCCTACCGTATCTTTATCGAGCAGAACAGGGAACAGGATGAGACCCGACTGCTGCTGGTGGGCTTTTACGAGCGAACGGATCGCAGGGATGAGGCGGAAAAGGTCCTGACACAATTGATATCGGATCATCCGGAAAGGGAAAACCTTCGCATCGCCCTGGCCCGATTCTACGCCAAGGACAAGAACAGGGAGGCCCTTGTCGACACCCTCGATGCGGCCATAAGGGATTTGCCCGAAAAATACGCGGCCGTGGATATGCGCGCAAGGCTTCACGTGGAAGCCAAGGATAACGATGCCGCCTTTTCGGTCCTGGGACAATACATGGACCGGATCAAGACCGGACCGGAATACCTCAAGGCCAAGCTTTTTCAGGCCACCATCCGATTTCAGGAAGGGAAGGTCGACCAGGCCCTGTTGCTTGTCGACGAAATCCTGGCGGAAAACCCCGGGGATGTGCGCTCCCACACCCTCAAGGGGGACCTTTTTGCCCACAAAAGGGACTACAACGGGGCCATTTCCGAATACAGGTCCGTGATTCACCAGGAACCCGGGAACATCCCCGTCCAATTGAACCTGGCCAGGGCCCACATGTTGAACCGGGAGCCGGGACTTGCAGAGGAAACCTTCAAAAAGATCCTGGAGATCAAAGCCGATGTCCGGGAGGCCCGATTGGGGCTGGTCGACATCTACAGACAAAAGAAGCGGCTGGCTCCGGCCAAGGAACAGCTTGAAAAGATGCTCGAAATCAACCCCCGGGACAAACAGGCCATGGCCCTCCTGGGGGATCTTGCCCTGGCCCGGAAGGACCTTCCCGAGGCCCGGAAGTATTGGGGAAAACTCCTCGACATGGAACCGAAATCTCCCCGGGCCCTTGAGAAGAACGGCGTCATCAGGTTACTGGAAGGCAAGACAAAGGAAGGCACCGCCCTGTTCGAGGAGGCGTTGAAGATCGAGCCCAATTTCGCCCCGGCCCTCAATCAACTGGTGGCCCTGAATTTGAGGAACAAAAAAACGGGCAAGGCCGTTCAAAGATGCCGGGAGCAGATTGCCAAGAGCCCCGGCAACGTGGGATATCAGATCCTGCTGGCCAGACTCTACGCGATGGACAAGAAGGTGGGCAAGGCGCGGGAGGTGTTTGAAAAGGCCCTTGACATGCACCCTGACAATCCCCAGATCCTCTACCATTTCGCCCGCCTGGAGCAGGCCCAGGGCTCTGTTGACCAGGCCATCGCCAAGTATGAGAAAATCCGGGCGAAAAACCCCGATCACCTGGGCATGATCATGTTGATTGCGGCCCTGTATGAGCAGAAGGGAGAACACCGCAAGGCCCGGGCCCTCTATGAGGAGGTCCTTGCCAAAAAGCCCGATTCCGCCGCCGCGGCCAACAACCTGGCCTTTTACTATGCCCAATACGATACCACGGAGAAAAATCTTGCCAAGGCGGAAGGGCTCATGGCCCCTCTCCTGGAAAGGCATAGGGGCGTGGCAAACCTCCTGGATACCGGGGCCTGGGTCTACTACAAAATGGGGCAATACGTGAGGGCAAAAGACCTCATGGCGGGTATCGATGAAAAGGACATGAAAAATCCGATCTTTCGCTACCACCTGGGCATGATCAACCTGAAGCTGGGTGAAAAAGAGGTCGCCGTGGAACTCTTGAAAGAGGCGGTCCGGGGCAAGGAGGGTTTCCCCGGAAAGGACGAGGCGAAAAAGGCCCTAAAGGAATTGGGGTAGGGCATAAAATCAGACCCTGATTTCATCTAACACGGCTTGTCTGCCTTCGGCATGGCTGCGCCGCTCAGTACAAAATATCAAGGCCCATCCCCTTTGTGACCTTCGTGGTGAAGTATCTTTTCAATTTGCCGAAGGCAGGGGAATCGGAAAACCGAAAGAAGAGACAAAAGGACCCGTCTGCCTTTTCAGATAGCTCAAGGCCCCGGCATTCTTTTGCGTCCATCTCCCGTATTCCCGGATAAAGGACGGATCATGGAAGACGAGCTTCTCCCCGAGATATTTCAATTCCTCGTTGAGTCGCCAATATAGAAACATGATAGATAGCCTCCCGAAAAAAACATGTCACCGTGTCATCCAGGACTCCGGGAATCGATTCACCCCGGTTTCAGGGCGTTCAATAAAGATCCACCCTGCCTGCTTTGGGTGCCGGAGTCCTAAAAAGAGGTCACAGACAGGCCGCGCATGTTTTTTTGTTTTGTTTTTCGTTGCTTTCAGCCGGGCCCTATAAAGGCCCCTTCCCGGCAGCCGACAAGGGCAGTATCATCCGGGCGGGGATTCGTTCCCCGCCACTTCTCACCCCGCCTGCTTCCCTATTGACCCCTCCGGTCGTCTCCCCCCCGATCCCACATCAAGACATGACAGGAAAATCCGACGGTCTGTTCAGGCTCGGAAACAGGCCCTACCCGAACCTGAAATACCCGGACTCCCAAGTGGGAAGGTATTTCCCGGAGATAATGCCGGCGGTGACGACGGCCATGATCAGGATCCAGACGCCGACGGCAAGCCAGCTGTGAAACATATTCCAGAGCGCGCCACCACCGACAAAGGTGGGGACGATCATGACGATTGCGATTCCAATTCTCCTGAAAAGATCCATAGATGAGCCTCCTGAGTGAAAAGATAACACTTCTTTGGTTATCCTTGATGCGCTGCGTGTTTTTTACGGGAAGGCCTTTATAGCATAGAATCAAGGTCTTGGCTATTTCAAAAGGCCTTCTTGCCGCGACGCCAATCCGCTCACCCGGATTTTACAGGGCTTGGGGTCCCCATGAGGACCTTTATCTCAAGGGAAGTTCCTGATAGGGCAGGTCCAGGCGCCGGGCCAGGGCCTTCAGGTCCTCTTCGAGGGTCACCCGGGACCCGTCCGGCCTGCCGACCTCTGTCGTTTTGTCCGCGACCACGACGATCTGCAGGTTTTGGGGCACCAACAGGCGCCGGGCCAGGGCCTCGAGTTCCCCCTTCTTCACGCCGAGGTAGGCCTCCTGGATCCTCTCCAGGGTGTCCAGGGGCTCGGCGCGGAGATGATATCGCCCATAGACCTCGACCAGGGCGTTCGGGGTGTCCACATTGAAGACAAAACTGTTCAGCACATCCTGGCGTTTCTGTTCGACCTCCCTTTCGGGGATTTCTTTTCCCAGAGACGCCATGATACGGACCGTTTCCTCAATCGCCTCGGTCGTCATATCGCCCTTGCACCCGATGTATCCCCCCAGCACGCCGGCCCGCCACTTATAGGTCTGATAGAAATAGGTAGCATAGGCCAGACCCAGGTCATCCCTCAGACGCGTGTAGAGGAGGGAATCGCTGCCCCCGAAGATATTCGTCAGGAGGCCGACCTTCCAGTAGTCCGGGTGGGTCCGTTTGATGCCGGGCAAGGCCAGGCGGACCTGGGATTGCATCTGCCCGGGCTTATGGATGAGGGTCAAGACGGGCGGGGTCTTGGGCGGATCATCCAGTTTTCGGTCAGGGGCCCGGCCCCCCGTAAGCCCCTGAAACAGTCCGGTCAGATCTTCCACGACCCGGGATTTATCGATATCCCCGGCAACCGCAACGACCATGTTGGCGGGCACGAAATAGGTCTCCAGGAATCGCCGGAGGTCTTGCCCCGTGATCTTGGGGATCGTGGACAGGGCACCCAGGGGGTCCCGTCCGTAAGGATGTCCCTTGAAATGCCAGATCCCGATCTCCCGGGCGGCGACCGCCCGGGCATCCCCGCTCTGCCGTTTCAAGGCCGTGAGCATCTGGTCCTTGACCACCTGGAGGACCTCGGCATCAAATCGCGGGCGGGTCAAGACCTCCCCGAGCATGCGAAGACCCCTTGCCCAGTCTTCTTTCATGACCGATAGATGGATCGAGGTGGATTCCTCTCCGACCGAGACGGAAAGGCGAAGGGCGTTTTCGTCCAGGGCAAGGGCCAGTTCCCGGGGCGGATATTGTCTCGTTCCTCCCAAAATGAGGCATTCGCTAAAAAGATGGGTAAGGCCGGCCATGGCATCGTCCACATCCACGGCGCCCGCCTTGACCAGGAGGGTAAGATCGATCAGGGGCAGTTCTCGGTCCGGGAGATAGAAAACCGTGGCCTCATCCGCCTTTGCGATCTCGGCCTGAGGGTAACGGATTTTCACGGCCTTCCTGTCAAAGGACAGGGGATGCTTCCAGCCCGCAGGCGTTGGGTAGCGGGAGAGGTTGTGGAGGGCCTCCGGTCTGGCCGCTTTTCTGGCAACCGCCCCGCTCAGGGACCGGACTTCCACATACTGCTCCGGCGGTCGGTCGGGGGTGCCGCCGGGAATCACATAGACACTGGTCCGATTTTCCTCCCTGAGGTATTTCAGGGCGGCCCGCCTAATATCGTCCGGCGTCACCTTGGCAATCTCCTCCAGATAGGTCATGAGATAATGCCACCCGGTCTGGACTTCAAGGGTCGCCAGGGTGCCGGCCAGTTTTTCGTTTTCCCGGATCCCGTCGAGAAAATCACGGTGATTGAGTTTTTTGATTCGCCTGAGCTCTCGCTCGGAGATTAAGTCCGTCTTAAATTGTTCCACCTGGGCAAGGAGCCGTTCCTCCAGTTCCTCACAGGCCTTGAGGTAGATCCCACGCCTTTCGGATTCCGACAGGACGGAATTTTTCAGGGCAACCGGATCGTTGGGGGTCCCTCCCAGAATCACCATGCCCGCGTAGCGGTTATCCGGATTGTAGGCCCAGGCCTCCACCCCAAGGCCCCGGTTGACGATGTCCCGGGTGAGCCGGGCACTTCGACCATGGCTCAGGACCATGGTCAGGGCGTCCAGGGCGTAGAAATCCCTCTCCCCCATGGGGGCCCCGTGAAAACCAATGCGCAAAACGGGCGTGCGGGCCCCCTTGAGAAAGCGAACGCTCTTTCTGGGGCCCTGCTGCAAGGGTTCCCGGGTGACGCCCTCCGGGGCGCGTTTGCCGCCGGGATATCTCTTGAAATAGGTCTGGGCCAGTTTCCGGGCCCTTTCCAGGGTCAGATCACCCACCAGAACGCATACCGCATTGGACGGATTGTAGTATTTTCGGTGAAAATCGACCGCCGCCTGGGTGCTGTACTTTTCCATGTCCGATTTCCAGCCGATGGTGGGGTTGTGATAGGGGTGCGCACTATAGGCGGTGGCATGGAGGTCCAGCCACGCCGCCCCGCCGGGGTTGTTGATATACCGAAAGGCCCATTCCCGCTGAACGACCTCCTTTTCCACATAGAATTCTCTCCAGGACGGCTCGAATAACTGTTCGCTCACAATGGAGAACCATTGTTCAATCATGTCCGAAGGCACGGACGCCATATACTGGGTCTGGTCCTTGGAGGTAAAGGCATTGACCCCGACGGCCCCGTTCCTCCCAAGTTGAGAGGAAAAGGCCTGGGGCGCGTAGATTTCCTGGACCTGGAGACGAAGTCTGTCCATTTCGGCACGTTTGGACTTGATCAGTGTCCGGTCGGGGTGCCGCTCTTGCTCCTCGGCAAGGATTGCCTCATAGGCGGCCTCGATGCGGTCCTGAAGTTCCTTGTCCTTTTGCGGATCCAGGGTCCCGAAATTGTTTGTGCCCTTGAACATCATGTGTTCGAGCATATGGGCAATCCCGGTTTTTCCTCGATCCTCGAGGGCGGAGCCGGCACGAATGGCGAGCCGGCAGGCAATCTGCGGCGTGGCATTCCGTTCGACCACCAGAAATTGCATGCCGTTGTCGAGCCTAAATTCCTTGACCTCCAGATTGAGGCCATGGAAAGACTCGGCCGCCCGGCAAAGCCCCGTGGCGGCGACCAGCAGGACAAGCGACATGAGGAGAGATTTGCAAAAACGCATAACGGCCCCTTTCATGGTTAAGGTAGACAAGGGTGGATCGACCTGTCGAGGGTCTTGGAATAGATCACAAGTGGGACGGCAAGGGAACGGTCCGAGTTTGCCGGACTCCGAGCCGCAGGAGCCGGAAAGGCAAAAACCGGGGAAAAGGATGCCCGAAAAGGCACAGAGAGGAGGAGGGGCCGGAAGCCGCAAAGTTCCGGCATCGCACAAAGAGAACCTCGAAATTATGGCGGCCCGCAGACCGGAACCCCTTTCTACCGCAAAAAAGTGTTTCCTTGTTCGTAACTGTTCAGGTTGTTTAGGCTGTATGCTAAAGGCTATTCGTTTCCGAACCCT